>DATKXE010000056.1:0-4347 GCA_035529195.1 Anaerolineales bacterium | reverse complement strand
AGGTAAATCAATCCACATTGTGAGCATGTCGCGAGCTGATATTCATCCCCCGAATAGCGATCCATCCGGTTGAACTGGGTAATTGGATCATCAGCCCCACAAAGGTCACATTTGACTTTTTCCAATTTATGCTTCACCTTTGCAGATATCAAAACCCTCTCTCGCCCCAGACCAGAAAGCGGATAGATACCTGGAATTTCCTTGCATGAACTCCCGGATGGAGATCCATCCCAGGACCAGCCAGATAATATAGATTGGAAAACGGTCGTGATTGCGATAGAAAAGGACAGTGTTTCGCCCAAGAAATTTCCAGCGCTGTGGGGAACTTTCACCCAGCGACTGGGATACCTTATGCTTTACACGAGCTTCTGGAACATATCCAATCGAAAAACCTGCTTCACGGGCGCGAAATGAAAAATCATAATCTTCCATGTAATTCACATACAGCGGATCAAATCCAGAAATTCTATCGAGTACCTCTATCTTGATCATCAGTGCACAACCGGTAGCGTAATCAAGCTGGTATGCTTGATCATATGCCGGTCCATCAGGTTTTTTATAGCCATTCATTTTGATCGTCGGGGGAATTGACCGCCATCGAGCTCCAGCTGCCCAGATAATATTGGGAGGTTCGTAGAATGTAATTTTAGGAACTGAGATATCCCATTTGGTGTTCGCCAGCAAGGAAAGCGTGTTTTCGTCGATAACGGTGTCATTATTCAATAAGAAAATGAAAGGTGCACCGTTTTCCAGGGCTTTTTCAATGCCTGCGTTATAGCCACCTGTAAAACCTATATTGTCTGGAAGTGCGATTAAGGTGATTTGATCGCATGCTTGACTGATTTTTTCGATCGAATCATCCCTAGATCCGTTGTCCACCACAAGGATCTTGAAATTGGGGTATTTGGATTCTAATACAGAGTGAATACATTGGATTGTGTCCTCAGGTCGCTCCCAATTGACGATCACAACCACAACCTGATCAGATGTTTCGTGATCATTCATTGCGAGATTGTGCGGTCCGTATTTGAAATTCGCGATTAACATTCATCGAGAGACGATCCCAGGTGTAGGATTTGACGCGTTCTTCACCGCGCATACGCAGCTCATTTGCCAAATCCGGGTTCATAATGATACTACGGATGCCTTTTGCGAGAGAATTAGGGTCCCCAGGAGGTACCAGAACTCCTGCCTCAGGTTGACCTAACAGTGTTCGTCGATCTCCAACATCACTGGTAATAAATGGAACACGGCAAACCCAGCTTTCGAAGAGTTTGAGTGGGGAGCGGCCTTTTGCAGCCTCATCATCATATACCGGATCAACCGACACATCCAGTAAAGAATAATATAGCGGGATTTTCTCTGGTGGAACTCTCCCGGAGAACAGGGTGATATTGGAGATGCCAGACTGGTGCGCAAGTTTCTTAAGTGTGGGGAGGTCTTCTCCTCCCCCGACAAGTAAAAGACGGATATCTGCATCATGCTCATGCATCTGCTGAATCGCTTCTAAAAGCAGGTTTACGGGATGGCTGGGAAGACTGAGACTGCCTATATAGCCAATAACTTTCTTGCCCTCTAAACCTAACTCCTGGCGTAGGGAAATTAGCTCCCGTCGATCAGGTGCGCGAAAACGAGAACTGTCAACTCCATTGGAGAGATAAATAATTTTATCTGGATTGACACCCCAGCTGATTAATTTTTCACGCATGAAAAAAGTATTAGTCAGGACAGAATTTACTCGTTTGGGCATCCATTTTTCAAAAGATGAGATGATGGATTTCTGCCACCTTGAATTGAAGCGCCCTGAACCGGCTTCATAATCATCGCAATCCAGGAATAAATCGCTGCCATGGATGATTCGAGCTATCAAACCAGCTACGCTATTCATTGGATGGGGCTTACCAATGATGATAATGTCAGCATTGTGTTTGATTGCAGATTTAGTGAGCTCCCAAGTTGAACGCATGGTGATCTGAATTAGTTTGGGACCAGAATAATAACTCTTCAAATCAGCTGATTTCTTGACATGCATCGCAGAAACATAATTTATATAAACCCCATCCACCTGGAGAGATTTCTGCGCAAGCTCATCATAAGAGGGGTGCAACGCGTATATTGTTACATCATGATCGAATTTAACCAGCTGTTTTGCGAGCGGGAAATATCGTCCTAGACCGCTCGGGGAATCGAGACTTTGAGTTAACAAGAAAACTATCTTTGCCACTTTTCTACTTTACCTCGATTTAGGAGATCAACCCCTCAATAGTGGAGATCAAATGGCTCCAGCTGGTATCTTCTTGATTGATAATCCTACTCTCTGGAAAACCAGCATCAATCAATTCATGGATCGCGCTGGCAAGCGCTTGGCTATCCTCAGCAGGGATAATCAATACACGGTTTGAACTTTCCAATAAATCATCCGTGATGCACTCGGTGACCACGATAGGAAGATTGAAAGCCAAAGCAATTTTAACCGAACCAGATTGAGTTCCATCAATATAAGGAGCGATAAAGATATTTGCAGCGTTAAAGAATAGACCGACCTCTTCATCCGGAATATAGCGATCGAATAAGAAAACCTGGTCAGACAAATCTAGCTGGATAATCATTTCTTCATAAGGCTCGATTTTTTCCCAAAATTCTCCAGCGATGATCAATTGAACCAATATCCCAGCTGATTTAAGAATTGCTAGCGCTTCAATGAGGAACGGTAATCCTTTATAAGGTCTGACGATCCCAAAGAATAATAACACTGGTAAATCTTGATCTAATCTCTGCAGGTGTTTTTCTGCCTCAGTATTTTGATCGGAATCAATTATGAACTGGTTGTAGACCGGGTGGGGGCATAATACAGGTTTTATACCAGGCAGTATAGCCAGCAGACGTTGCTCTTCGTTTTTTGCCTGGACAATATGCTCATCTCCAAGTTGTAGAACTTGACGGGCGATCCAATTATCCCAAGGCTTGTGTTCATGCGGGGTGACGTTGTGGATTAAGAAAATTACTTTATATCCCTTGCTGGAAAGCAATTTTGCCACTGACCAAAACGCAGGTGCCCAAAAAGTTGTCCACCATTGGATTAAAACCGCATCCGGGTTAATTTTGATGATTTCATTAACGGTTTTCGTCCAGGTCCAGGGATACAACGGGTCAAGTATGTAATTGGTTTCAAGTTGAATAACGCGCTTGCTGGGATCTTTATCGGATTTTCCTGGATATAACCAGGCAGGATACTGCCTGCGAAATGAAAAATTGTATGTATCAAAACCACTCGTAATTAATTTACTGGAAAGCTGGGTTGTATAATGGGCGATCCCACCGCGGTATGGATAGACTGGACCAATTACGACGATTTTCAAGGATTATCCTTCAGGACTGATAATTTCAAATATCCATACTCGATCTTCATTATAGACGGGCGAAAATTGAGGATCAGTGATCAACGAGTTTGCTTCAAATAGGGGATGAGAATTTGAATTCACCTGTCCTTGCTGTTGACCAATGTAAAGGTGCGTAATGCCCCTCTCTTTCAATTCTGATAGCACTTCTGGATGATTTATCCCTTTCTCTTCGATTAGAGCTACCAGACTGTTGGTATCCGCAACGAAATCTGGCCGCACCCCTTTTTCAGAACCATAAGTTAATGGAGGTTGTGAAGAATCCCGGGAAGTGAGAAGCGGCAGCCACCAACCGCCATCGGAGCCAACAACTAATGTCCCGCCATAAGCGAAGAAAGAATTAACTAAGAATTTCGCGTCGCTGGGAAGATTTTGGTCAATCCATTCCCCCGCACGCAGATCAGGTCGGGTGAGGAGCACATGAGCTGCTGGTTGGACATCTCTAATTCTCGGTTGCACAAACGAGGCACTGATTAAAATTAGAAAGATAAATAAAAAAATTGACCAGACAAGATATTTACGGTGTATTGGTTGAGATCCCTGGTCAGATTGCAAAGAAATCTCACTCGATTCGATGATGCCCACTCGATTGAGAACACTTGCCGAGCTCGAACCAATCAGGATGCCAGCAGGAATATAAGCTGCGATAAAAACTGCGAAATTAGTCAGAATGCCTGTCCCGGGTAGGTGCAGCCAATTTGGATTTGCTGCGAGCAAAATCAATAACCACCAAAGGCTGAAAATATTGCTCTTCTGATTGCGGGTCCAAATTCCCCATTCGATTGCGAACAGAACCAGTAACCAGAGCATGATTGGTAAATAGCCAGTGATGTTTCCAATAGTGTTTATATCCTGCGCAGCTTGTGAAACGCTGGAGGCGGCTGTGCTGATTTGGGTTCCAAATATCCTTGGCAAGGCACCTTCAAATATTCTTATTGCCCAGGGGAGG
>DATKXE010000055.1:0-15294 GCA_035529195.1 Anaerolineales bacterium | reverse complement strand
TGCCTCAAACAAAAAGACCGCTTTGATAGCGGTCTTTCTCTGCAAAATTCTTAGTCCTTCTATAACAAATGTTATAGGTTATTTTTCGGGGTTGAGGGGAGTATACCCTTCCCGCAGTGCGTAGAGAGCTGCCTGGGTGCGGTTTGCCAGATGGAGCTTGGACAGGATGTTGCTGACATGAGTTCGCACAGTTCCTTCAGAGATTACCAATTGATCTGCAATTTCTTGATTTGTCAGACCATGGGCAACTTGGTTAAGTACATCCATTTCGCGCTCGGTGAGCGGCTCTTTTGTAAGCGGAAGATCAGACCTTCGTTGGAGTTCGCTCATCAGTTTGTTAGCTATATCTGGTGAGATAGATGAGTTTCCCTTGTGCACATCCCGGATAGCATTAAGTAATATGTCTGGAGATGTATTCTTGAGCAAGTAGCCAAGCGCTCCCGCTTTGATCGCCGGGAAAACAGTCTCGTCATCAGAGAAACTGGTCAACACCAATACTCGCGCATCAGGACATTCTTCTTTGATTTTACGGATGGCTTCCAAACCGCCCATTCGAGGCATGACCATATCCATCAGAATCACATCTGGTTTCAACTCACAGGCCATCTGCACAGCTTCAATACCATTAGCAGCTTCTCCGATCACTTCCATGCCGGGTTCCATGCTGATCAATTTTTGTAACCCTTCCCGGACGATTGCATGATCATCAGTGACCAAGATCCGAATTGCCGCTGGTTGTGTTTGTTTATTGGTCATTATTCTCCTTAAGCACATCAGCAATTGGTGTTTGCTGCTTATCCAGTGGAATTTTAACACTAATTACTGTTCCTGCCTTTGGCTCAGATTGAATGGACAAACTACCGCCAATTTTTTCCGCTCGTTCAAACATGCTAGAAATTCCCATCCCCCCCTGTTCTTTCGCAATTTCTGGATCAAATCCCCGTCCGTTATCCTCAATTTTTAAGATTAAGATATCGTTTTCTGAATACATGGATAAAACAACTTCAGTTGCACTCGCGTGCTTCAGGGTATTATTCAAGGCTTCCATAGAAAGATGGTAAATTTCTTCCTCAATAAGATGAGGAAGGTCTATCTCCTGGGAAAGGTGCAATCGGGCGGTAATGCCTGCCCTTCTTTCAACAGCTGCCAGTCGATGCTCCAGAGCGCCAGATAGTCCTTCCTCTACTAAGATCTGCGGCCGCAGCTCGTAAACTAACAGGCGCATTTCCTGCAGCGCTTGCTGCGCAATTTTTCCCAGCCGGGTTTGATTTTCTTCTACCTGGACGAAATCTCCCTTTTTGATCATGCGCTGACCCGCCTCTGAAAAGAGGGTCAGGCTGTATATGGATTGTGTCACCGAATCATGGAGATCTCGTGCAAGGCGATTGCGTTCATCCAGGATGGCAATTTGACGGGTCTGCTTAAAAAGCTGGGCATTCTCAACAGCTACACCAATTTGTAGAGCAATAGATGTCAGCAATTGAAGGTCTTGGCCGCTGAATTCACGATCATTATGGCTAACAGTGAACAGGGTACCCATGATTTTTCCCTTAGAACTAACAGGGACGACAGCCAGGGAACGAAGGCCTTCATTTCGCACAATCATCCTGGTTAGCCGCGGATCCTTGGAAACATCTCTTATGATCAAGGGTTGGCCGTTTCGGATCACCTGCCCCGAGAAACCTTCCCCTACTTCCAATTTGTCAATCTCGTTTTTAAAATGAGGCTTAAATCCTCGCTGGGCGACGAGGGTTAAAACCTGGGCTGCTTCATCTAATAAATAGATTCCTCCTGAATCAAGACTCATTACTTGTAGGCATTCATCCAGAGCGTCATTCAGAATATGCTCCAGATCGTGGGATTGGTTTACCGTGGCAGCAATGGCATTGAGAACTGCCAGTTCCTTTGTCCGAGCAGCTACTTGATTTTCTAGTTGCGCATACGACGCCTGTAATTGACTGGACATGAGGTTGAATTGGTCTGCCAATTCTTCGATTTCATCCCCCGTATGGGTGGTGATGGTCTGCCCGAAGTTGCCTTTGGCCACATCCTGTGCAGCCTGACTAAGCTCTCTTATCGGCTGTGTGATCCGTCTAACCCCCCAGGCAACGACGAGGGCTGGAAGGACAATTCCTAACGCCAATAGTATAAGAAGAGATCTTTGGTAGGCCTGGTTTGGGCTGACCAGTGCTGTCCACTTATCCTGAGCGACTAATCCCCATGTCGTACCAGGTATTGGGGCATAACTGGCGATGATCTCTTCTCCCAGCTCATCTTGGGTACGAATAGACCCGGTTTGCCCTCGCAATATCAGAAGCACGGGCTCATGCAAGGAGTAATCATTCCCAACCTTGGTGAGGTCAGAGTGATAGATAACATGACCATTTCCATCAACTAGATAAGAACTACCATCTCCTCCAATCCGCCGCCTGACGATATCGCCATAAAAGGCGCTTGTGGCTGCATCCAGTCGGAACATCCCTGCCATGACGCCCAAGAACTCGTTCAGGCTGCCAGTGATAGGCACGGCGACAATTATAACTTCAGCGTTTCCAGGCCCGTCTAGCAAAATATCTGAGAATTTCGAGCCTGGGGTGCTGATCATCTGGCGATAGTAGGATCGATCAGACCAGTCTTGCCCAATTGCATCCGGGCGCGCTATCTCAGTGGCTACTACTGTTCCATAGGTGTCAAGGATATACACGCCACCATCGAAGATGGTCAACCGGTTCTGAGAGTTTTTAAGGGCAGAAGATTGGTTAGCTGGTCCAAAACGAGCGATGTCCTCCCTGCGCGCCTCAGCAGCAAGAAGATCGGCATACCCTGTCAGATCTGTGGCAAATTGACTGGCAGCCAAATGAGTTATCTCCTGGTATTGTTCGAGGATCAGATCCTCTGTCACTCGCTTGTAAGCTGCGAATGTAATTAGAGTTACTGCTGCCAGAATGATCGCCGTTGGCACGAATGTCCAGACAATGATTTTGGTGCGTAGGCTTCTCCAACGAATACCAGGTTGCATAAGTGTCTTCCTACTCCTTATCTTCCTGAGCTGCTTCAATCTGGAGACAGACATTCATGATCTCTTCTGTTGGTGATTGCCCCAGAGTGAGGATTTGTTCCCAGGCAGTGTTTGAAAGCCTTGTTGCTTCAGCCATATTTGCGAAGGTCTCACTCGTCACCGAATAGTTATTAATGTGTCCATCTGCGAAGGCGGCGGTATTCATGTCTTTGGCTTTCTCTGGGAATTCCTCACGAATGTAGCCAACCCAGTCATTCACCAGTGAAGCTCGTGCTGGCTGGAGGAAATTTGCGCGGGCCATAGCTCGACCGTAATCCTTGCTTATTAAAAATTTGACCAACTCCCAGGCCTCGTCAGGGTGTTTGGTTCCCGCATAGATGCCAAAGCCATCTGTTGTGGCGAGGGTCACCTTTCGATCCGGGCCTGCGGGGAAGGGGGCTACGCCTACCCGGAAGGTGGATCCTAACAGAATATCCTTGAGTGCCCAGGAGCCATCTTCGACCATCGCTACCTGCTGATTGATGAATGCTTGGCGCGTTGACACGTTCTGCACGTCTAAATTTGTTGCCATTACTTTATCATCCCACATGCGGGCGCGAAGCCATTCCAGAGCAGCCATGGCTTCTTGCTCATTCATGAGGCAATGAGAAGGATCATCAGGGTCCACAAAGTGTCCCCCCCAACCATTGACATGAATCTGGATACGATCCCAGGAAACATCGAGCATACTCCCCCATAAATCAGTTTGACCATCTCCGTTCTGATCTTGGGTGAGGGCCTGCATCGCTGTTAAATAATCATCGTGATTCCAGGTCTCGTCAGGGTAATCAACGTTATAAGCATCAAACAAATCTTTGTTGTAATAGAGCGCCAGTGCGCCATGATATTTCGGCAGGCCATATTGCCGTCCGTCTGCTGTGAAAAATGCCTGGTATTGGGCTGGATTCCAATCATCGATCGTGGCTTGGTCCAGATCGGCATTTACATATGGTTGAAGGTCAAGTGCGTATCCTTTTTGAGCCCAGGTGGGGAAGTGTCCACAGCAGCCTTGAAAGACGTCGGGGGCGATCCCTGCTTGCATGTCGCTATACATCTCTTCCGTCATGTTATTTGGATCAGGTGTAAAATAGACACGGATGTGGGGGTGCGTGGCGTGAAATTCTTCAAGCATTTGTTGAGCCATAGGCTGGAACCAATCGGTGCTCCAGTCCTGATAGACGAGCTGCACCGGGCTTCCATCCCTGGGTGTAGTAGTAGATTGGCTTGGCGAGCAAGAAGCTAGAGCTGCACTAGCCAGGCTGGTGCCGGCCAATTGCAGGAAATCTCTTCTGGAAAGAGATAATTTTCGATCTGCCATGGGGAACATCTCCTGTCGATCTTGACCTCTGTTAGCTAATTCTGGCGATCCTCGATAAAAATTAGAATAAGACTCAGTAGAATCTAATTAATTCAGTCAATTTTCTTTGTTTGTCAACGTTACTGCTTAGTACGTCAAATATCCTCGCTATCAATTAAAAGTGTAACATCAATCATGAGGATATTTGACACTTTTGCCCGCTGAATGAAGAACTATTTAGTTACCTGTGAACGCTATGGAGGATAATCCTGATGAATCAAGAGCGACTCCTTATAATTAACAAAAACAATGTGGAATTACTTGGGATGAATAGAGTGGGGGATACTTGAGATTTTTTTGAAATCAAGCCGCCAATCCAGATGCTGGAATTTTCGCTTCTCTCACGACCGAGGTAAAAAGACGGGATGCTCGCGACGGGGATAATGAGACCGGGTTTTTGAAAGTGCAATCGGTCGTGGACGAAGGCCATTCCGGTCCTCGATCGGGCACAGAGCGCCAACCCGGTCAGCCCGTAGGGCTCTATTTTGGTGCAACTTTAATGCAATAAATGCGAAAACATCCTCATTTTGGTACCAAAACAGGGATCTGTTGCTTAGGGATAAACCTGTAATCAATTGTTCGAGTTGAGAGCCCCATTTAGCTTGTACACCTCATAAATTGAAGGATTAAACTGGGTGATCTGGATAAAGTTTATTTACCTGCACATCGTAGTTTTCCTTCACCTGCAATGTTTCTACAAGTTCTTCCATATATCCTTTTGTCAATGCTGGTGAAACATAATTATTGACTTCAAAGAGAGAAGCACCCTCATCGAGCTGACCATCTACTTGGGCGTCGTGTAGAACTTGCTGGCGAGAAGTCCACAGGCAAATCCCGATGGTCACCCAGACGCCATTGGGAATATCGAAGGTATCGATCACATCCAACGTTTCGGCAATGGTTTCTGGAGTCTTCCCGGGAGCGCCGAACATCAACGATACGTTGAAAGGAATATCTGTCCGGCTCAAATTCGTCAGGGATTCTTTGATATGACTTTGGCAAAGAGTGCCTCGAAAACTTCCACATCATGACCGGCTTCAAGGGCGGCGCCAGCAATATAGGCTGGACCAGAAGGTGAGGCAGGTAGGAAATTAGCTGAGATAATGAGGACTTTCATGTTAGAGTTCCTGGAATCGTTGGACTAAATTGGGGCCTTACCTTGAAATAGGCTGTAAGTATAAAATCCATAATAATCGGGGGTGTTGAGAATAAAATCTGACGAATCAGGCCGGCACAATCGTTGGAATTCAAGCCAATCATCGTTGCTCAACTCCTGACGAACTCCAGGCCAGCGCATCTCAATGAGTGATTTCAAAGCTTCCCGGATATCATCACTTAGTGGGGCATGTACAGTACTCACAAAGGTTTGGGCTTTGAGGGCTTCCAGACCCAGCTGCTGTAACCAGCCCAAAGCCCGAAGGAAATGCTGATTAGGGATTTTCCCCTGGCTAAAAGGGGCAATTCCAACCGAAGTAGCATTGAGGTGCGCTTCTAATGCTGGATGACCTGGAAGGAGCTGCTGGGATGACCAGGCCAGAAGGGCAATTCTGCCACCGGGTTTTATCACCCTCACCAGTTCTTCGATGAGGGGCAGCGGTTCGATTGGTAAATAGCCCACACAATCCATGCTCCACACCCAATCGAAGGTATCATCGTCGTATGGAAGGTCATTCATATCTGCCAGACGAAATGATAATTGTTTAGTCAAACCATCCTTTTCAGCTGTATCTCTGGCATAGGCAACCTTATCTGGCGAAATATCTACCCCAGTTACATGCCCTCTGGGCGCTGTAGATTCTGTCAGCAGTTCAGTGATATTCCCGATCCCGCAGCCGATATCCAGTCCATGGCTATTTGGTACAAACTGCAACTTGCGGATAGCCGACCTGATAGCTGGTTCGCGCAAAACAAATGTCTGATCTATCATCTTGTTATATTCTTCCATGCGGCCCTTTACTGGAATGCTCTCTTTCTTATTTAGCTGATTAAATCCTCTAATGCTTGTTTATCTTTTTCTAATCAATCTAATATCCAATTTCGCTTCTCAGCAATATTGTCAACTGTTTGATCAAGTTTATATGAGGATCTATTTGCATATACCGAAAATTTTTCGTTTTGTATTCAATAGTTATCCCGTGATCAGATGTATAAAACGGTTGCTTGTGGACAAGCACGTATTGCGACAGTTATGATACTTTTCTGTTGAGTAGTTCCCGTTTTCCAAAGTCAAATCCAAATGAGATTTTAAGTGCATCCTTTGCACAAACATCAACACATTCAATACAAAGAATGCACTCTGTTGAAAGGACGCGTTGGTGTGATTGTGTGTATTGAGAAATTTGAATATCCATCGGGCACATCTTTTCGCAGGCGCCACACTCGGTGCATTTTTCAGCCGATCCTTCCACTTTAAGCATCGAAAATCGGCTGGTTATCTTTTGTAAAACAGGGATTGGGCAGACATACTTGCAGAAAGCTCGATTATCTTTGAGTGTATATGCCAGAGTGATTCCAATGATGTAGTACGCCGTGTTGCCAACTAGCAGCCAAACCATCGGGGTAAATATTGGTGAATGATCGCGATAATCAAACCCATACCACAGCACCAGAACTAGGATTAAACTCAGGGTAAAATGGACATATCGCAGATTTTCCCATTTCCGGGACAGTCGGCCCGACTTATTTCGTCTGTAAGGGAGCAAATCCAGGATCATCGCAGTCCAGCAGGACCAACCACACCAGCCGCGGTGAAAAATCACCGGGCCGGCAAGTTTAGCCACCAGATAGTGGATTGTTGATCCAGAAAAGATACCAGCCAAAAGATAGACGAAGAACCCTTCTATTTGGATGTTTTCTTTCAGGATGATGCCCAAAAAAATCAGCATATACGTCCCAACCAAAAATTGAGCCAGACGTCTCCCCCAGAGTTTCTTCTTTTTTGGCAGGATTTGATAGATCCCCAGACCAACCGCAATAGAGGTGCCGATATACCCAAAATTGAAAAGAAAGAAAATATTCTCTTTCAACTGCCAAAAAAGAACGGCAATCACCCAAAATACGATCAGCAAAGTTAGGGGAACTATTAATTGTCTGATATCAAAATCTCTGGCCTTTTTCATAACTCATCTCCAATCTGCTAGTGTCTTGTTGAAAAGTAGCCCTTGAAATGGTTTTGTTTGTTCGGAATGACTTCTCAACTCATATCTAACTACCAGTTTGCTTTTGGATAGTCTTCTCTATTAAAACCTCTGGAATTTATTCTATTTTCAATCAGTTTTTTCAGCTTTTCACATTACTCGCAGGTCTCTTACGGATGAACCAAATTACGATGATAATGGTCAAAAAAACTACGCCGATGGGCAGCAAGCCAAACTTGACTTTGGTCAGCAGGTGGGCAAATTGCACCAGCCAGTCTATTCGACCTGGATAAACCAGATTACAAATCACCAGGCTGAGGTTTTCAACCACATCAGCCAGGCCGGAGATCAGGGGAATC
Organism: Anaerolineales bacterium; assembly: GCA_035529195.1. Lineage (GTDB taxonomy): Bacteria > Chloroflexota > Anaerolineae > Anaerolineales > UBA4823 > PFL25. Next base: position 7,383 of record DATKXE010000055.1, on the reverse strand, counting down.
ATGCTCAGCCATTGCAGGCGATGGTCCAGGGGCAGCAGGCGCACCATAAACCAGGCGCTGATAAAAGCAAATGCCAGCGCATAGCCGATGGGGAACAGCGTATCCGGGACCAGATGTAAGGCGAGGTAGGCCCGACGGCCTTCTGTTCCCAGCGCTGTGAAGAGCTGGTAGGCATCCTCAGGTGTAAAAGATGACCGTGTGTCCAGGATCGGTAATCCGCCAGAAAACTCCACAATAGTTGGATTGCTGAAGGGCAGGTTAGTACCGTTCATCAAAAACATCATCAGTCCGGTGCCCACCAACAGTAGCAGGATCGCCAGCCAGCTGGTCTTTTCCTGGATAAAGGTTAGGATTTTTTTCAACATAAGATTTATTTCCTTTTTCTAATATCCCAGATAACATGGTATTTTTACCAGGCAGTACTGATCTAACTTTTTGTTATTTGCTTCGATACAGCCCTTCACTGGAATGCTCTCTTTCTGATTTAGCTGATTAAGTTCTCTAATGCTTGTTTATCTTTTTCAGATAACGATCCATTTCGAGATTTGAGTTCCAGGGAAGGAGTCGCATATTTTCCCTTCAGTTGCTTGTACATGTTCCTGAACATACTGCCCGTCAGGATCTTGTAAGTGGTGAACAGGGCAACCTTCATATCCGGATTGCTGGGAAGTTTGGCCGCGAAATTTACCCATTCCTTATCAGGATGCTGCAGGATCACCATCAGTCCGTTTGTCCAGCAGCCGAATAAGACAAAGTCAACATTATTCAGCATATCTTCGTTGTAGGCTTGAATGGATGATACTTGTGTATCCAATCCCCTGGACTTCAAATATGTGCTAATCTCCTCGGCGTATTGTCTTGTGGTCCCGGTTTTGCTGTTAACGATAATGGCTGCTTTCTTCATTTATTCTCCTGATGATATGCTTATTATTGGTTTCTTTATCCTGATTATCTTATCTAGATTTCTGCTTCAAGAGGGTCTGATTTATTAGACGGTTGGTTTGAGTAAAACTTTTCCGCCTGTCATATGATCGCTGTATTCCTGGACAGCTTTCCTGGCTTCCTGGAACGGATACCGGGCCCGGATTTCGCTCTTGAGATCGGTGCCGATCAGTTTTTGGGAGGTCCGCCAAAGCATAAGGATTTGAAGCAAATTCTTAGTGGATGAGAGCCAGGGCCCCAGCCAGAAACCGGTTATGGTCTTGCCTTGAAAGACGATCTGATCGACGTGGGTTTGTGGCGCTTTGTGGGAAAGACAGCTGTAAACCGTTATAGTGCTGTTTTCCGGCAATGCATTGAGCAGTTGCCCCGTCATCGTTCCGGCGACTGCATCAAAAGCAAGGTGGGCGTCATACTGATGGCAGGCATCATGGAGCTGTCTGTCAAAATCCCCATCACTGCTGTTCAAGACGACAGTTGCACCTTGAGCTTTGAGCAGTTCCACCTGTGCATCTCGGCGAACGATGTTGATTACCTGTACACCCTTACTTCGTCCCAGGCGGTTGACCATTTGCCCCAGAGTGCTGGCCGCGGCGGTGAGGACGATGGCTTTGCGCCCGCCTTCTTTTGTGATTTCAAGGAAAGCGCTGGCTGTGAGCGGATTGATAACCGACATGGCCCCTTGTTCCAGGCTGACCGATTTGTTCAATGGGAAGGTGCCGCCCTTTGTAGAAGCCACGATATATTCGGCCCAGATGCCGTCTCTTTCTCCATTACTCAGGCAAGCAACCCGCTTTCCGAGGAAATAGCGTCCCATTGCTCCCGGACCAACGGCGACAACTGTTCCCGAACCTTCTCCGCCGGGAACCACCGGAGGAGGATTATCGAATCCGTATTTTCCATCCAGAAAGGCTAAATCCGAGGGATTGATCGGTGATGCGGCGACTTTGACCAGGACTTCATCTTCTCCCGGTTTTGGAGTAGGGCGCTGCTCAACCCGGAGTGCCCCGGCGCCGGAATATGAATCCAGAACCACTGCGGTCATCTGATCGGGAATTTGTGTTTGTGTCATTCTCTACCTCCAGAAATGCATTGAGCAATATGATTGTGATTTGTGTTGCGTATTCCTTTCAGTTCATCAAAATACGCAACACTGATTTGGGTAATAATCTTGAGTTATTTCAGGCTTTGTCTAAAGATCTCTTGTGCAGAAGAAGATGCAAACCAGCCAGCAAAATCAAGCCAATTGTGCTGAAAGGGGAAAAACTACACAGTGCCTTGTAACCCATTGGAGATGTCTTACTTGCTGACGCAAGTGGAATGAGTGTTACGATTGCCAGGCTAAAGTAGACGGCTGTGAAAATGAGATGCGTAGGTGTCTTTTTGTCGTTCATTTTATCCTCCTCCTTGCTTGTGTTTGTTTCTCCCCGACCAGCCCTTCTATTCATTCTCCATCAGCTCTTTGATCTTTCTCTCCTCCCAGTCTGTGCCGAACCCGCGGCCAGAACCGAAAATGGAAAGCGCATGAAAAACGACGCCAAGTCCCCATCCCAAAAGCGGCCAAATGAACCACAAACCGTCAGGCGTTACAATCATATTGATTGAAAACAGCATCAGGTTCACAACGCCGTACACAATAAGATGAATGTAAAAACTCTTTATCACCTCAACTCTCTCTTTTGCTTTTTGATATTTTGTTTCTTCCGTGTTCATTTTGTCTCCTTTACTGAAATACAATTGATAGAATTCTGATTGATTTTCTATTTGACTTCATAACTAAGCTCATGATTGTGTGCAATATGCTTAGATCGAATCCTGGAACCCGACTTTCTTAGTCGGCTTTCCTTCATGGTTAAGAAAGCTTTTTTCAAACAAGCCTGCTTTGCTTCGTCTATTTGATTATGGCGCCGTTCATTTTCTACGTAGTAATCTTTCCAGGTAAACATCGCTTTTCTCCTTTTCTTCGTGAAGGCCAATCCCAATTTCCTGAATATTCCAACAGTATTGAGTTTCCTTTGAATGATTACCAAGTTGACCTTATTCAGTGTTAATCGCCCTTCTTTATTACTTCTGCATTGATAGTAGCAGGCAATGGCAACCTGGAGAACTTCTAAATGATAGATTTTGCCTCAAACAAAAAGACCGCATTTTTAGCGGTCTTTCTCTGCATACTTCATATGTCTTCTATAACAAATGTTAGAGAAGATTTTTACGAGTTGCGGGGAGTATATCCGTCTTGAAGGGCGAAGAGTACTGCCTGGGTGCGCAGGCACTCCGATCCTCGGTTGAGCACAGGGGTGCCAATCCGGTCAGCCCGAGGGACTTTTTTCTGGTGCTACGGGGGTGCAATAAAACCAAAAAAATGCCAATTGATACTGCCTATCTGGTGAATAAACGATTAGGTTAGACCTCTAAATGGGGGAGATTACGGGAAGAGGAATACGGGCGCTTGACAGCCAGTCAGATTCGTGTCCATTACAATGGGCGATGCTGGACTCAAACCGGATAGGTATTGATAACTATTCTTATCCCAAATACTCAAAACCTAGCAGATAATCGCATGATATCGAGCCGCCAAACCAGTAGGTTTGTTTAGATTTCTGGTGCAACCAGGGTGGAAAGAATGGAAATTTTGCTCTGTGTGGACAGATTGCTGTCAACTCTGTAGAGAGGATGGACTAGACTTTCCCCCAGATACAAGATGGACACCTCCAACACACAATTCGAAGTCAAGAGTTTATCCTGAGCGCAGTGAAGGACCCCCATTGAGCTACGGGTGCGGAATAATAAAATTATACCGCAAGGTTATTTTTAGTCAAATTCAGGCACTTTTCTTTCAGATTTTTAATTGGGGAATGCATTTATTCAGGACGATCTAAGCTGGCGTCTGATTCGCGGTGCAACCCTGGTGCAACTGGCTCTTTTGGAGCAATCAGATCGGTCGGTAGAGAGACCGGAGTTGTGATCTCATCCATCACAGGGCAGCGGCTTTTTCCTGGGTACCGGAAACCATGTGAGCATAAGTATCTAGTGTGGTACTGGCTCTGGTGTGCCCTAAACGCCCCGAGACGGCCAGGAGATCTAGCATGTGAGTGGCGATGTGAGTGGCGGCTGTGTGGCGCAGGTCATGGAAGCGCATATCACCCGATAAGGGTTCGGCGCGATTTTTGAAAAAATCGCGCCGAAGGGAGGTTCTACTGCAACGCATTGTTCTGAGGACATTTGTTGGAAAAATTACATTTAAGTTATACGCCCCGACGACTGAAAGGAGGAGAGCGAAGCGGAGTGAGTTTAAATAATAGTTAGTGTTTTTGATTATCTGATCAGTTTTCCCTGTTAATCATCAATTTGATTTTTCTGTCCCGGTACACTTTTATAATCTTGGACGATCATCAAATATCTGTGGTATTAATTTTATTATTTTAAGGATTGATTCTTGATTAACATTGTTTTCATTAAAGCATATTGAAAAATGGAGTTCATCGTTGATTGTTAGAACGCCAATATATTTCTCCATTGCGTTAGAAATTGCCATTGGACCGAATAATGTTTTTATTTTAAGCATTTCTAAATTATCAGCTATTTCTATTCGTCCTAAATTTGCAATAGTAAATGTTGAATTTATTTTATCCATGCCCGATTTCTTTATCATTCTTTTAGCCAGCTTATCCTCTCTCTGCCCAAAAAAATTTAGCATCATTACATCCAAAAAATTTGGAGTAAACAGACTGATCAGTTGACTTTTGAAAAGATCTTTTTCTAAAAGTCGCTTAATCTTATTATGGAATATTTGTGCGTTTTCCCAGAACGTTTTTTTCTCGCTGTATTCCAGATTGGGCCTCACAGTCGAAATAAAATAACCCATACTTTCACCGGGCTGATTTTTAAGATGAGTTCTTAGATTAGTGGTAACTAGAACCTTGCTTGAATAATCTTTTTGCCCAAACAGTTGTTTCTCTGCATATAAGAAGGCAGTAACCAGTCCTGAATTAACTGAAACATGATGATGTTTGCATTGTGAAACAATATTTGCTGTTTCTTCTTTTGAGAATTTAAAAGATATAATTTGAGGTTTACATTCCTTCCAAAAATCAGTATGCACTTCCTGATATAATTGATTTGAAAAACTAATAGGCTCCTTACTCCACTTTTTATTGGTTAAGCTAATGAAAAATCTGGAAATTGGAGTACCCACCCTTTGCGGAATATTTTCGGGTTCAAGGAAAACAGGCATTTTTTGTTCTATCTTAATGTCCTTTCCAGATAAAATTCTCATAATATCTTTAAAAAGATAAATAAGAGACATTCCATCGCAAATTGCATGATGACAGTTTATGATCAGGGTTGTTTCTGTTTGGTTTAGTAGGGTAAATCTAATTAAGGGACCTTTATCTAAATCAAAACGATGTTTAAGTTCATTTATGAGTAACTCGTTTATGTTTTTGGATTTGGGCGTATTAACTTCAGGTAATAATTTTTTATCAGTTACATACCAGACTTTGTTTTCCCCGTCAGTTTTAACATGGCAATTCAAAAGAGTGTGTTTATCAGATAAAAAAAGAATTGTTTTTTCTAATACATCTTTCGAAACAGTAGTTTCAAATACACCATACAGCACTACGTTTGCATTTGGTTGTCTTAGTTGCATCCTTGGGACACCTGTGATTTCTTTTTTAAACATTGTCTTGAACTCCTTCCGAATATCAATCCAGTGGCTGCTACCTAAAACTTGTTTGTTTCACCACCTTTTAGAATTAACAATTTAGTGGGTTTGATTTCCCACATCCAACACAATCCGTCCCTTCACCGCAGCCTGCTCTATCAACAGGTGTGCATCTTTTGCCTCTTCGAGTTTCATGTGCCGTTCAATAACAGGATCGATCTTGCCAGCCAGCAGCAATTTGAAGAGAGCTCTCAAATCCTCTTTGAACCATTCGGGGTGTTTATCCCGCAATGCAGTAATAGAATAAAAGGAAGCTCTACGTTGGTTGGGAAGCAGGTTCCAGAGCGGGATAGTCATGTAGTCCAGGGCTACATTACCCCCTTTGCCCATGGCTTGATTATAAAAACCAAAAGGCACCAGGACCCCGCCACTCCTTAATGATCTGAAAGAGCGTTTATAATTCTCGCCCCCGATTCCATCAAAAACTGCGTCTACTCCTCCAATAGATAACATTCGAGTCTGGAAATCATCGTTCTGGTAGTCAATTGGAATTCCGCCAAGATTTTTTACAAAATTTTGTTTGCCTTTGGATGCTGTGCCATAAATTTCTAAGTTGGATAATGCCCCAAGTTCGATTAAAGCTGTTCCAACTGCACCTCCAGCACCATGGACCAGAATCCTTTGGCCAGGCTGGATTTTCGCAATCCTATGAAGCATTTGGTAGGCAGTGACGTAAGATAAAACCATACTAACGGCTTCAGCCGGATTTAACGTTGCAGGTACAGGGACAAGCTTCGCTGCAGGGCGGACAATGTACTCACTGTAGGAACCAAAGACTGTCAGATCAGCTACCATTTCGCCAATTTCTAAACCTGTCACCCCTTGTCCAAGTTGAACCACTTCTCCAACCAAATCGTATCCTGGGGAAAGAGGAGGGGTCTCCTTAAAACCGTAATATATGCCTTTGCGAACCATTGTGTCTGTGAAAGTAGCGCTGGCTGCTAAAACCTTGATGAGCGCTTCACCAGGACCTGGTTTGGGCAGGTTTTTAATTTCGATAACATGTAAAACTTCCGGACCGCCAAATTCGTTAAGAATGACCTTTTTGTAACTCATTCTATTTCTCCTAATTATTACCAATCTAATAAAATAACGTCGAATATCAGGGGACTAAAACCATGCGACCGGTAACTTGTTTTTATAACCGATGTGCTTGGTCGGTTAAATGAACTCTCAAACCCCAGGGGGCGTTTTAGTCCCCATTGCAAGCATTTGGTTGGCGCAGGCTTTGCGCCATTCTGAAATGATAAATTCATGGATGTCATTAATGCTATCTACAATACAACTTTTAGTTTTTCAGCCTCAACAATACAATAAAATGGTTCAATATCCAATTTTTCACCAAATTGAGTATATTCTGTCATTTTTAATCCACATTCTTTCAGGAATGATTCAACTGCTGCTTTAGGGTCATCTGACATATCTATCCCAAATTTCGAAGACTCTCCCATTTTTTCTATTATGCTTAAAAAGTTTTTGGCTTCTTTTGAATATTCACCTGAACTAAATACTTCGGAATAAAAGTCTTGAGCGATGATACTTCCGTCTACACACAAATCAGCCATTTTCCTAAGTGCTTCTTTAACAATGTCAGCTTCTAAATACAATGAAACGCTTTGCCAAAGGAACAAAGTCTTTTTTGTTTTGTCAAAACCAGCTTCTAATAGTTTATCAACCCAGGATTCATTTGAATAATCAACCGGGATATAGGTGATCCAATC
>DATKXE010000054.1:0-7049 GCA_035529195.1 Anaerolineales bacterium | reverse complement strand
GTCAGCACCTGGGTTTCACCCCTTGTGAAAAGCCCTGAGCCATGCGCCCTCGGGCTAACTTCAACCTCACTCGAAATCTGGCGCAGGTCTGTCAAACCACGACCGTCTGGACGAATTCCCTGCTGGAGGATGCGACGCCTTACAACATCTTTCTCTGCTTGTTCGAAAGCTTGGTTTATACTTCCTGCCAAGGAGTCATCTTCTGCTGAAAGTTCGCTGACAACTGAATCCCGCAGATCATTAATGGCACCATAGGTAGAACTTATCTGATAGGGTTGGTTGAATATCTCTTCAAGACCAGGTATAGATCGTTCATACACGGCGTTTTTCAATCCTTCATCCAAGGTAAAGCTGAGATATTCTCGTTTTGCTTTACCGATCTCGGAAGCCATTTGCTCCTGCAAGTCGATGATCGGCTGAAGTGCCTGGTGACCATATTCTAATGCAGCGACTAACACATCTTCAGGAACGAATTCAGCACCGCATTCAACCATGAGAATTGCTTCTCTAGTTCCCGCAAGACGGAGGTCCAAATCCGACTCATTCCTTTCGCTGAAGGTAGGATTGACCACAAATTCGCCATTAATCCGTCCTACCCGGACCGCGCCTACAGGTCCAGCCCAGGGGATATCGGAGATCATCAAAGCGGCTGAGGCGGCATTTACAGCCAAGATATCGATTGCATTCTCTGTATCAGCTGAGTATGAATAGAGAATCACTTGAACTTCATTGTGCATATCTTTTGGAAATAAGGGTCGGATTGGGCGATCGGTCAGACGAGCAATGAGAATTGCTTCCTCACTGGGACGCCCTTCTCGTCGGAAAAATGAACCTGGAATTCGCCCACCTGCGTACATCCGTTCTTCATAATCTACTGTCAAGGGGAAGAAATCGATCCCCTGCCGGGGTTCTCTGCCCATGGTGGCTGCGGCAAAAACCATCGTGTCACCAGTACGCAAAGTCACCGCTCCACCGGCTTGTTTGGCTAATTTCCCTGTTTCCATGGTGATCTGCTTGTCACCAATCGTGGTTGTGAAGCTCTTTACTTCTGTTTGCATGTTTACTCCTTTTACATTTTCACCAGGGATTAGGGACTGGAAGCTGTTGGCAAAACACACCTGCTTGGAGAATCACGTGTTGTCACCAGTCTCCAATTCCCAACCTCCTGGTATTGAAACTACTTAGTGATGCGCTCCTGGAAAAAGAACTTCCGCAGTTCTGTATCCCCTAGCGGCATGGCGGTAATTGTAGGTATTCAAACTCAATTTTCTAACATTGCAAAAAAAGAGTAGATGGGAACCTGATCGCCATCTACTCACCAAGGCATAATTATTTCCTACGGATGCTTAACCGATCGGTTAAAGCCTGGTAACGTTGATAATCTTTTTTGCGAATATAGGCTAATAATCGGCGGCGGCGGCCAACCATTTTTAATAAGCCCCGACGTGATGATTCGTCGTGTCTGTGCGTCCGCAAATGATCTGTGAGGTAAGTGATCCGATTTGTTAATATTGCTATCTGAACCTCGGGTGATCCTGTATCGCCTTCATGGCGAGAGAACTCGTGAATGACGGTGTTTTTCTCTTCCTTATCCATGGTCATGACGTCTGCAAACTCCTATTTTGAATTAATAACTGCAGGTCTCCAAACCAGTAGTAGCTCAACACCAAACCACCGGCAGGGCTAGTCAGCGGGGCTGATTATACCAGAGAACCCCTTAATTATGGGTTTATGATCTTATGTTCACCCAATTCCCAGAAGAATCTCTCGCAGATACGCACGAGAATCTGGTGGGAAATAATTCAAACTATTGCGTACATACCAGGAAAATTGCGCTTTATCGCCAGCAGATTTCAACTCTTGACCCAAAAAGAAAGCCGTCTCTTCGGGTGTTCTAGCTGCAAATTCCTCAATCACGATCAGGATTTCGCTTCTGAGGGGGTTATCTGCTGAACGCATTAATTTATTCAGCCGTTTGAATAGCAGAGGGTAATCTTCAAATTCCCGGCGTGCCAGCAGTGGAGGGCTGGCTTTTAACCCCAAGCGGTTAAGCTCACGATTCCTTGATCGCAGCCAGGTGTCCAGCTGTTTGACATACAAATCTTGATTTTCATGCAAAATTCGCTCAAGACCAGAATTTACCAAGGCATTAACCAATCGTTCTTCCGTACTCGGTTGGATCCATTTCTCTACCCTGCTGAAGATCGATTTAACCGGGAATGGGGATACCTGGCCGATCAGAGAAGCTGCGGTGAGACGTAATTCCAGGTACGATTCTAACCATAATACGTCTGCCAAAGTGAGAGCTGCTTCTCGGTTGCTGGATGCATACACGCTCAATTCCTTCTCAACCGCCCGAAATACAGGTTTGGGAACTTGATAAGCGCGCAATAATGGTGATGGTACTCCAACTTGGCCTGGACGATAGGTCCGATCAGCGTAATAATCTAAGAATTCATGATAAGAACGGCAAAAAGCATCCGGATCAGATGCGCTTTGAGTCAATTCGCGGGCTTGAATCTTGAGTCGGGGTAGATGAATTGCCGGCATGTTAATTTGTATGCCTTGGCGAAATGTACTTCTTCTGTTGCAGGTTTTCCCAAAGCGCCCACCCATTCGGTCTCACAACCATGCATCCCCGGACCGCAGCATAATCGGCCATTTCAGCCGCCAGCACCAGCTGGTTGACCCAATCAGAAAAGTTTTCTCTATGGGGTGTTAATTTTTCTGCAGCCATATGTTCATCTGGGATTTCTTCGCAAATATATAAACGGCTTATAAGCAAGGACAAGGACTCACTGATAAAAGAATTTAATCCGGGCACAGCATCTGGAATGCTTCTTCGACTTCAGAGGCAAACGTGACGAACTGCCGGTGATCCAAAGGGATATAGGTATCGAATTGCGTAATGAGTTGATCGAATACTGCCTGCCATCCCGAGCCAATAAGAATCAAAGGTCGCGGAGCTATGGACCTGGTCTGCAATTGAGACCACATCACAGCCAGTTCTGCAAGTGTTCCAATCCCGCCAGGCAAAACCAGGGCTGCATCACATTTTTCGATTAATGCGTACAGCCGCTCATTAAGGGTAGCATAACGCATTTCCTCCTGAATCCAAGGGTTGGGGAATACTGGTCGCCATTCTTCTATTTGATCACAGGTTACACCAATTACCCAGCCTCCCGACTCATTTACACCCCGCGAGACAGCTTCCATGGTTCCAATATAGCCACCAGTTAGCACAGTATAGCCAGCCCGGCCAATTAAATGCCCAAGCTGGTATGCCTGCTCGTAAGCCTGGTCACCGGGCTTTGGTCTGGATCCGCCAAATACAGTTATCTTCACTAAATGCTAACCTTCCCAGTTTCTACCATAATTGCGAGCTAATTTGCGGAGGATAGCTTGTTCAAGATCGATATCCACAACACTGGCGATCTGTAAAAGGTAAAGGGCAACATCTGCCAGTTCCTGGCCCAATTCTTCTGCATCTATCTCTTGATCAGTCCACTGGAAGTGTTCCAAAACCTCAGCTGTCTCGAGGGATAAGGAGATAGCCAGATTGCGTAGTGTTTGTGGTTTAGGGCTGTCAGGTTCGTACCAACCTTGAGCGGTCACAAAATTATTCATCTCTGCTGTAAGGGCTTTAATGTCCATGATTATCGATTATATAAATCAATCAGCGATTGGTCAACCTAAATGACTTTATCATTTTCAATTGGAGAGCAAAGTAAAACATATGGCTATACAGAAAGAATGAGATTGATTTCTTTGTGGATAGAGAATAAAAGGCTTACGGTAAACTCACCTCAAGCACCTCATTTATCATTTCCTACCCCGCTGAATTATCTGCACAGGTGATGATCATTGACCATGGCCAATTACTATATGATGGTAAACTAGATTTGCTGTGGGAACGTTTTGTCGATAATCGCAATTTTATTGGCGATTTTGCAGGTAATTACGGAATTATTTCAATTGATGGTGCGGAGATCATTAATCGACAAGGGAATAGAATCGCATTCCAATTCACCAGCCAAGATATATCAGCCTCCGAACTCACCAATCAGCTATCAGCTCAGTTCCTGATTCGTGATCTGAAAGTGGGTGAACCGGATATTGAGACCACCATCCCTAGAATTTATTTTGATTGATTATTGGAATAATCACTATGAGTAAGCCGCCACACAAAAGACAGAGTACCGAAACCAGTTCATTTGGAATATCAGGCCGGATCAGTCATGATTCAAAAAAATTCTATGCCAGCCGACTTTATGAAGATGTTCCCGGCGATCAGGTGGTAGACCAGCACGAAAATCAAATCCCCAATAATGCTCTGGACCGGTTGTTCTGTAAAACCAGCGAGCAGATGGATGAACTACCTGATTCAAGTGTTCATCTAATGGTCACTTCGCCTCCATATAACGCTTCCAAAGATTATGATCAGGATCTAAGCCTTGATGAATATCTCAACTTGCTGAAGAATGTTTGGCAAGAAACCTACCGGGTTCTTGTGCCTGGTGGAAGGGCATGTATCAATACAGCTAATCTGGGAAGAAAACCTTATATCCCGCTCCACAAGTATTTGATCGAAATCATGATCGATCTTGGATTTCTGATGCGTGGTGAGATCATTTGGGATAAAGGCTCCAGCGCCAGCCAATCCACAGCCTGGGGCAGCTGGCAATCGGCCTCGAATCCCGTATTAAGAGATGTGCACGAATACATTCTTGTCTTCTCCAAGAACACCTTCAAACGAGAACAAGGGGATAAGGAAAATACGATCGGGAGAGATGAGTTCCTGGAATGGACCAAGAGCGTATGGACCTTCCCCGCTGTTTCCGCTAATAAAGTTGGTCACCCAGCTCCATTCCCGGAAGAACTACCCCGCCGGTTGATCCAGCTTTATTCCTACCGGGGGGATGTGGTTCTAGATCCTTTTGCCGGGAGCGGGACAACCTGCCTTGTTGCGGCATTGGAAGAGCGCCGCTATATCGGTTATGAGATCAATGAACAATATGTGGAATTAGCCCGGGAACGAATTGCTGCCATCAGAATCTAACCATTACCATTACATATCCCCATCCCCATCAGATGGTTTTCCCCGTAAGCAGACCACTATGGTGACATTCGTCATTCAAAATTGTCAGGGATAGCATCCAAAGCAAACCGGGCTGAAATTCGCTGCTCGGGTTGCCAGCCAGGTTCCCCTACCATCTTCTGCAAATGTTCGAGAACTGTTCGTTTCTGATCGAATTGTAGAGATTCAAATACTGCCAGGATCCATTTAGCATCTCTGGAAAGCAGCACCTCCCATATGTTCTCAAATCGTGACTGCTCGCCATTCATAGGTTTGATTATATCGTCCCAATTGTCGATTACAATAAGTAGTTAGATCAGGATATTCGACAGCAGATTTCACTCTCATGCATATCATTCTCACCCACGAACAGGCAGACTTTGATGCGCTCGCATCTTTATTAGGGGCTCATTTAACTTATGAAGCCGCAATTCCTGTAATACCGCGTAAATTAAACCGTAATGTGCGCGCCTTTATAACTCTGTATGGGATGGAGCTCCCTTTTGTTGATCCCCGCGACTTGCTTCCAGAACCAATCAATAAGATCACTCTGGTTGATACCCAGTCCATGATCAGTGTTAAAGGCATGCATGCCGATACCCAAGTGCAGGTTATTGACCACCATCCAATGCGGGTAGAATTACCTGACAATTGGACAATCACTACCGATGAGACCGGGGCAACCGCAACTATTTTCACTGAAGTACTTCGGGAGCAAGATATTCATCTGAGCACAATACATGCAACATTGCTGCTGTTGGGCATTTACGAGGATACTGGATCTTTGACTTATACGCGCACAACTGCGCGTGATCTTAATGGGGCCTCTTTTCTACTGGAGCGGGGAGCTAGTTTAGAAATCGCAGCGGATTTTCTAAATCATCCACTATCCATTCAACAGCAAGACTTGTACGACACTTTGCGATCGACTGCCATCTCCCATGAAATCCATGGTCATACGATTGTGTTGGCCTGTGGGAATGCTCAGAAGATGGACGCGGAACTCTCCTCAGTTGCCCATAAGCTGCGCGACTTGTTGGATCCCGAAGCTCTTTTCATGCTGGTTACAACCCGGGGAGGTGTCCAGATGATCTCCCGGTCAACCAATGAAGATATTGATGTTGCCCAGATTGCTGAACACTTCGGAGGGGGTGGACATGAGCGCGCGGCTGCAGCTTTGATTCGTGACCGCGAATTAACCAGTGTATGCCAGGAGCTTTTGGACATTCTCCCTAACTTCGTCAAACCCGCGATCACAGTGACCCAGATCATGTCACTGGGCCCCCAACTTCTCTCCCCAGACACGCCGGTCCAGGAAGCTGCTGTGCGCATGCAGCGTTATGGGTATGAGGGTTATCCGGTCGTGGATGAAGACGCTCAGGGGAAACATCAAATTTTAGGTTTGCTTACCCGGCGGGCTGTTGATCGGGCAATTTCTCATAAACTGAATCTAACCGCAGAAAGTTTGATGGATGCTGGTCAAGTCAAGATAGATCCTGATGACTCTGTTGAAGACCTGCAGCGATTAATGACCGATACAGGCTGGGGTCAAATTCCAGTGATGAATCCCGAGACTGGTCAGGTTATTGGTATTGTGACCCGTACAGATCTGCTCAATACGCTGACTCGCCAATCTACCTTCCCGCAGCCTAAAAATTTAGCGAATCGTCTTGAAATGACCCTCCCACCAATCCGGCTGCTATTACTTAAATTGGTTGCAAAAACCGCTTTTGACCAGCGAGCCGCATTATATATTGTGGGTGGTTTCGTGCGCGATATGCTGCTGGATAGACCGAGCCTTGATTTCGATTTAGTCGTTGAAGGGGATGCTATCCACCTCGCACATGCCCTAGCAAATAAATATGGTGGGCGGGTCACCAGCCACTCTCGATTTGGCACCTCAAAATGGCATATTGGTGAGTACCGGAAAGAATTACTTGAGAATCTTGAATTTGACAATTTCGCAGCGACC
>DATKXE010000053.1:0-4648 GCA_035529195.1 Anaerolineales bacterium | reverse complement strand
AGGACGAGTACGTGCCGAACTGGCGGCCAGAGAGCGGTAGAATGGTGAGAATTCCGCCCGCACATCAGCACTGAATGGACCTTGGAGCTGCAGGGATAAAGGAGAAATCCGAGTAACCCGCGCCGGAGTTGCCACCGTTATCAAGGCTATGGGTATAAACCATATTATGGTCGTACCCAAATGAAGTGAGGCTGGCTTTCTCATCCCGTCGCAGCACCGGCGGGTTTTTTTGATCAGTTTATTGGTCAGCCTAAAAGGGGTGGTACCGCGGACCTTGCGTTCGTCCCCAATCCCGGGGATGGGCGCGTTTTTAATTCCACCCTCCCCTGCTGATGGCAGGAATGCCACTCAGGCGATCATTAATCCAGATCCTATTAACCAATACGGAGGAACAAGAAATGACTGACCAGACACGCTACTCACTTAGTAAAGACGACTTACCCCGCTCCTGGTACAACATTAATGCTGATATGCCTGTACCACCGACACCAGTGCTCAATCCCCAAACATTGGAGCCTATAACACCGGATTTTCTCAATGTCCTGTTCCCCATGGAACTCATTATGCAAGATGTGAGTATGGATCGTTATATCGATATTCCCGATGAGGTCCGTGAGATTTACAAGCTTTACCGTCCGACACCATTGATCAGAGCACACCGTTTAGAGCGAGCTTTAGATACACCTGCCCACATTTACTACAAATACGAGGGGGCCTCAGCTGCTGGCAGCCACAAACCCAATACTGCCATCGCCCAGGCTTACTACAATAAAAAGGATGGTACAAAAGCCCTCACAACAGAAACTGGTGCGGGACAATGGGGTTCAGCTTTGGCTCTTGCTTGCCAGTTCTTTGACCTTGACCTGGAAGTATATATGGTCAGAATCTCATATGATCAGAAACCTTACCGGCGCATCATGATGGAAACATACGGTGCCAGTGTCTTCCCCAGCCCAACCAATCGCACCCAATATGGGAAAGCTATACTTGAGAAAGATCCGGACAGCCCAGGCTCATTGGGGATCGCTATCTCGGAAGCTGTTGAAACCGCTGTCACTTCAGGAGGAACGAAAAAATACAGTCTGGGTTCAGTGTTAAATCACGTACTCCTGCACCAGACTGTGATCGGCGAAGAATCATTAAAACAGATGGATCTGGCTGGGGAATATCCTGATGTCGTCATTGGTTGTGTTGGGGGTGGATCTAATTTTGCTGGCATAGCTTATCCATTCCTCAGACAAAATATCCTGGATGGCCAGCGTACCCGCTTGCTGGCAGTCGAGCCAACTGCGACACCTACGCTAACGAAAGGAATCTATGCTTTTGATTATGGTGACTCAGCAAAAATGGCGCCTATTGTAAAGATGTACACACTGGGTCATGATTTCGTTCCACCTCCCATTCACGCCGGAGGCTTGCGGTATCATGGTATGGCTCCCAGTTTGTGTGCTCTTTACGATGCAGGTTATATTGAAGCTATCGCGGTCCCACAACTCGCAACTTTTGATGCTGCGGTAACGTTCACTCGAGCAGAGGGAATTTTACCTGCTCCCGAATCGGCCCATGCAATTCGCGGCGTTATTGATGAAGCCCTGGATGCAAAGGAGAAAGGAGAGCAGAGGATTATTTTATTCAACCTTTCCGGACATGGTCACTTTGATATGGGTGCATACCAGGCTTATCTTAGCAAGCAGCTCATAGATTACGAGTATCCTGAAGAGGCAATCAAAGAGGCAATGAAGCATCTACCCGATGTTCCATTACCTGCCTAAACCCTCTTCATATCTTAGCTTTCACCATACAGCCCCTGGATAATCCAAGGGCTGTATTAAATTACTTTCTCCTCCTTAGACCCTTCTGCTGTTTGACTCGTAATCAATGAGTATTTTTATTCGATTATTATGATAATATTAGTAATATTTAGCGGTTCTGAAACACCTGGAAAGTATGCAGGGCTATAAACACAAAATTTTGATAAATTCTGTAAACCTGGCGAACAGGAGGCATAATGCCAATATAAGTACTTGATTATCGGTGGAGGCATGTCTGCGGACGCAGCAGTTTCCGGTATCAGGGAGGTAGATCCGGAAGGATCGATCGGATTACTCACCAGCGAAAGACACCCTCCATACAACCATAGGCATCTCTTCTGTGTTGGGAGCACCTCGGGGTTATCAAGCCATGATCTGAACACTTTTTACTTCCGATAATTACCAATAAGTAATTATTCCGATCCAATTTATTTATACCAATCACCTGAACATTTATACGTCCTGGTTAGTACTAACAATTGAGAATACCAGCGATGGGTGTTTTCATTGCAATAGGCGCGTATCCAAGTTGAGCAGGAAATGCATATCATGATCCAATTAGGTATGGACAAATCAATGCAGGGCAGAAAGTTCCCTTCAACAGCGGGAAAATTGAGATTTCTTCTTCTGACATGGTTCGCATGCTTGGTCCTTGGGTTTCAGATTGCGTGTACACCTGAATCCTATTCACCCATTTCAACTGATAGTCTAAATACCCAGACTGTGGAGCCGCTGCCAGCGCGCACACCTCAAGATGATCAGTCGACCGATCCGGGAAACCTTTCTCCGGATCAGATAACCACCCTGGCAAGTTTGCAGAAGATTGATGATTATCCGCTCTACACAATGGTTTATAAAGGCACCTACCATCAAACAAATACCCCATCTCAGATCGATGAACTGAACGTAGAAAACAATATCGCCATGGGAGGGCGATCGGATTGGGCTTGTTCCCTCTTTGCAGCATTGGGAGATGAAGAAAACTATATTCTTGGACGCAATTTTGATTGGGAGTACAGTCCTGGATTGCTGCTGTTCACCGATCCCCCAGACGGATATGCATCAGTTTCGATGGTGGATATCGCATACCTGGGTTTTGAACCTCAGGAATTAGGAATTCTTTCAGAGTTAGATCTGTCCGAGTTAACTCCTTTGCTCGAGGCGCCAAATTGGCCTTTTGATGGTATGAACGAACGCGGGCTCGCTATTGGAATGGCAGCCGTCCCACCAGGTCAGATGTTGGCTAATCCACAGAAACCCACCATTGGATCCCTGCAGGTCATGCGCTTGATTTTGGATCAGGCAGCTGATATCAACCAGGCGATAACCATCCTGGAGAATCACAACATAGATTTTGGTGGTGGTCCTGCCCTTCATTACCTGATCGCCGACTCTTCTGGGGAGGCAGTCCTGGTTGAATATTTTAACGGGGAAATGCATCTAATCCCCAACGACAATCCCTGGCACCAGGCAACCAATTTCTTGATCAGCTCATTCGAGGATCCTCAAGGACAATGCACAAGATACGATAAAATATCTAACACGATGCTGGATACCAGTGGAAATTTATCCACTCATAACGCTGTCGACCTGCTGTCCAGTGTTTCTCAAAACAACACTCAATGGTCGCTGATCTACCATTTGCTAAGCGGAGAAATCGATGTGATTATGGGCAGGGAATTTGACCAACACCACAAATTCCAACTGAATCCATGAAACGGAGACCTGATGTTAAATTTCACCCCAGTGCGTGAAAAGCGCATAACGCTCATTGATTTGGCAGCCGATTTAACCAAGCAGGATTTGCTAGACCTAACCATTTCAATGGTTGCGACTCAACAGGAGTTGATCGCCAATTGCAGCGATGCTGATGTGGTATTTGTTCCGGAAGATCCTTCAGCTGATGATCCTTTCGCAGAACGATTGGAGGATGTCAGCTTGGCCTGGACATTAGGCCATGTTATCGTTCATGTCACTGCCTCCTCAGAGGAAGCCGCTGCGATCGCTGCCGAGCTGGCGCGCGGCGTATCCTATCATGGACGCTCGCGTTACGAGACAGATTGGCAATCCGTGACCACAATAAAGCAATGCCAGGATCGGTTGGCAGAAAGCCAGGAAATCCGTCTCGCGAGCCTGGAGATGTGGCCAGATCCGCCTCACCTGGATAACCAATACAAATCCAGACCTGGAGCACCTGCTATGAATGCCACCTCTCGCTTTATATATGGCTTAATGCACGACGACGATCACCTCGAGCAGATTTCAAAAATCATCCAACAGGCACATACGGCTCATGATTAGCCTGCATTATTGTTAAAAATTCTTTATGGTCACCTGGTTCGCGAAGAACCATACCGACCTGCATCCGAGGAGTTTGAAAGTATTCAGCCATTCTGAAGTATACCCACCAAATTGAGTAATCCAAGAAAAATATGGCTCGCGACACCCAATCTTTAACCACTATCTTTTGCTGATCAGTATCCCTGAATATTTGATTGAGGTGGTTATGGTATATCTTGATGAACAATCTATTCAGCAATTGATCGATGCGTTCAACCGGCCTGATTTGGAATCTGGTTCAAATCTTTTCACCGAAAATGTAATTTCCCATTGTCCTGGGAGAAATCGTATTTCTGGCGATTACCTTGGTAAAACCAGTGTCATTGAGTTTTGGCAGAAACAAATCGCGCTGACCGGTGAAACATTCCGAGCCGAAATCGTGGCAGTCAGCCAGGGTGAAGGCATCCTGATCCTAATCATGGATATTTCGGCTGAAGCGTACGACCAGCGATACTCATGGCGACGGGTGAACCATTACCGGGTCGTGGAAGGCCGCG
>DATKXE010000052.1:0-3983 GCA_035529195.1 Anaerolineales bacterium | reverse complement strand
CCCCATCGTCCATCTTGCGCGATGGCGTTCAGATTCGGCTGGTTCATATCAAAGTACTGTTCTCCGATCTGAATTATCCGGCCATCGATCTCATAACCATCGATTGGAATCGGTCCTAGGACTTCTGTTGCCTGCCGGGCTGTAGTTCCAGCCGCCAATCCCACGATCGCCATACTTTGAATGTCCTGCGCAGAATAGGATGGTTGGTTGAAAAAGGGGGCTGCCAAAAATTGCTTCCAGGGACCATAATAATTGATCTCAGTTGGGTGATAAACCGAATGGATGCCCTGGCCTTCATTCAACCTCAAGTAACGATAACCATCCACTTCCAGCACCTGGATGTAATTGTATTGTGATTCAGTTTCAAAGATCTGTCCTGGTGTAGATTTTACACCCTGACCAAAGCCAAAAATCATCAATAGCAGGATCACCAGCGGCATCCATATCCAGCGTATAGCAACCCGGATACCACAGGATATCCATATCCCGGTCAGTGCGACCAGCATCAGAAATTCACTGAATACAACGAAGGTCTTTGTCGTCCCAATTATGGGGATCAACACCAGCACCGGTAGAAATGTACCGATAAACGATCCCAGGGTCGAGATAGCGTAAACCCGACCAGAGGTTCTGCCTGCCTCCGTCGGTGACCGAATTAACAAACGGATCGCAAAAGGAGAAATTGTTCCCAGCAAGATCACAGGAACGCTGAACAGGATCAAAACAGCAGTGAACGCGCCGAAGAGGATACCTACCTCGAGCTGGTCAAAGGCATCGGCAGCCAGCCTTAAAACCGGATTTGCCGCTAAGGGAACTAAACCGATCAAAAATGCTCCCCAGGCCATGATTAAGTACATCGTGCGATAATGTGGGGAACGGTCAGCCCACCAACCACCAAGGAAATATCCCACCGTCAGGTAGATCAAGATCAAACCAATAATGCTGGCCCAAACTAAATTGCTGGTTCCGAAAATATTCCCCAAGAGGCGCGATGCGGTCAGCTCAACTGCCAGGGTGGTCATCCCGGAAGCGAAAACTGCGAGGAGAAGGTATTTTCGTTCAAGTGAATTGCTCATGTTCTTCTCTCAAGGATTAACCAGCTGATATAGCCCACAAAGCGCACTAACCAAAATGCGATCAACCGGTAGGTCAGCCCAGCAGCGATGGCTACAGGACCCGGTACACCCAGCCTGGAAAAAATCACCGGGATAAACGCTTCCGTCATGACCAGACCTCCCGGAAGGGCGCTGACTCCACTAACCGTGAGAATTAATCCGTAACCAACGAGCAGTGTAGCGGGAGCGATTGTGTAACCGAAAAGCCTGAAACAAACCCCTAAGGTAACAACATCTAAAATCACTTTGCCGTAAGCTGAAATTGGGAATTTAATTGCTGAAGATCGTGGGTAGCGGCTAATATTCTGGTTGAAAAATATCAACCGCTGGTCCAGTTCTTCAAAGTCAAGGGTTGTCAGTTTTTTTCCATACCGGTTCCAGAAATTGACGAATTTTTTTAATACCCGCCTGCTGCGCTCATAATTGCTGAGCACGCGCCAGACGAGTACCACGATAACGGTTACCAATACTCCAAGCAGCACCAGATAAATGACATTGACTTTTGTGAGCCCACCACTCTGAATCAGATAGGCGATGCCAACTACCGCAACCGTTGCTAGGGCAATTAATTCTAATGAAGTTTCAACTACCAGGGAAAACAGGGATTCTTCTGGAAGGTAATCATACTTGCTCAGCAAGTGAACACGTAGTGCGACTCCGCTTAAACCGGCACTGGGTATTGCAACAGAGATAAAAGCCATTGAAGTCAGCACACCAGCCAGAGGGATAAAGCGGATACTTCCTGAGAAAGGATACAAAGATAGTGCATTCAACCAGGTAAGAAAACTATAAGAAACTACCTGGACCAGTATCGCTACCAGCAACCAAATCCATTCCGCAGTGCGGAATAAATTAGCTGCTGCTTTGATTTCTCCAACCAGCGGCCAGAAGAAGTACAGCAGCAGAACCAGCAAAGCCACTGACAATAAAATCTGCCACCTCTTCCAGGTGGGCCGGTCTTCATTTTGTTTAGCGGGTGATGCATTTTCACGATCAACAGGAGACATTTAAGCCTTTTACCTACCTGCGTCCAGAGATCAATAAAGTACTTCCCATCACCCCGTACCAGTCATTTGAAGAATACTTACCGCAGGAGGCGCAAATTTCAATCGCTCTGTGTCAAAATTCTTCGCTGCAGGTTGGCAGAACACAGCCTGGTTGGACATTCAATCATTGGGAATTTACATATATTCGCGGAATTAGTAGTCAAATTCCATCGATTTAATTTTCATCCATCCCAAGAAAAACATTATATCGTAGAAAGATCCTCGCTGCAGTATTTTATTGTGGCTGCTTCTTTCAACAGAGTTCCTAAATGCGGTTTTTTTGATGCAGTTCATCTTGGTATAATTCAAGCCAGGTCAGGCAGTGCTATACGATTATTATTAAGCAAAAAATCCCCGATCAAGGATTTTTTGACTCCAGGAGTATTAATGTCCGACAAGCAACCCTCCGGTGCTCACATCCGGCAATCTTTTATCGATTATTTCTTAGAGAGAGGTCATACTTTTGTCCCCTCATCATCGCTCGTACCTGGTGGTGATCAAACGTTGTTATTCACCAATGCCGGTATGGTCCAATTCAAGGATGTTTTCTTGGGTGCTGATAAACGGTCCTACACCCGAGCAGTGAACTCCCAAAAATGTATGCGCGTGGCTGGCAAACATAATGATTTGGATGATGTAGGACGTGATGATACCCACCACACATTTTTCGAGATGCTGGGCAACTGGTCATTTGGTGACTATTACAAAAAAGATGCCATTGAGTGGGCTTGGGAATTGCTAACCGATGTCTGGGGACTCCCAAAAGATCGGATTTGGGCAACGTGTTTCGAGGATGAGAAAGGCGAAATCGAACGCGATGATGAAGCCGCGAATTATTGGGTCAAACAAGCGGGCTTTAATTCATCGCAGGTGCTTTTCTTTGGTAGGAAAGATAATTTCTGGGAAATGGCTGAGATTGGACCAAGCGGACCAAACAGTGAAATCCATCTCGATCTTGGAAGGGGAAACTGCATCCATGAAGATCAACCCGACCACCAATGCCAGGTAAATCTGGATGGATGCACTCGATATCTTGAACTCTGGAATCTGGTTTTCATGCAGTACAACCGCACAGGTCCATCTACCCTCGAACCCCTCCCCGCAAAACACGTTGATACTGGTTTGGGATTGGAACGCATCACCCTGGTGCTGCAAGGAGTCGACTCGAATTATAAAACGGACCTCCTTTCTCCCATCATGGATACTGTCCAGCGGTTAACTGGTCATAGCAAAGAGGAAAGAGCGGCTCATATAACCCCTTACAGGGTGATAACCGACCATGCTCGAGCGGCAGCATTCCTGATCGCGGACGGGGTTGTGCCGGGGAATACTGGTCGCAACTATGTCAGCCGCATGATCATCCGCAGGGCGGCCCGGTTCGGAAGCCTTATAGGTCTGGACGAACCATTTCTAGCCCAGGTCGCCATGAGCGTTATTGAGAATTATCGCGAGTTTTACCGTGAATTAGATCGCAACCAGAATGCGATTCTCGACAACTTGACCCGCGAGGAAATAAGATTTCAGAAAACAGTGGAGGCAGGGGTATCAAAATTAGACGCGATCTTGGTTCAAACAGAAGCAAGTGGTCTGAAGAGCATGCCCGGAGATGCAGCCTTTGACCTGTATGCCACCTATGGATTGCCTTTGGAGATCACCCGGGATATCGCCCGTGAACAAAACATTGAAGTCGATGACCAAGGCTTCCATAATGCCATGGAGCAGCACCGCATCGCCTCTGGTGCCGGGGATGTGTTTGGTTTATACGGTGAGGAGAATATCGAAATTTACCAGGATTTACTATTGGAGCTGGCCTCCTCAGGAG
>DATKXE010000051.1:0-3222 GCA_035529195.1 Anaerolineales bacterium | reverse complement strand
GGTTACACAACGGCCACGCCACTCTAGATATCGTTCAAGTACTTCAATGACTTCATTATGCTACATTTTCAGTCGTACAATGTCTCTTGTCAGATAGAAAGATACATTTTCAAGAAATGCTTTTTGCAATCGGGGGTGGGTGGGAGTTTCAAAGAATCTCTCTCAGTCCTTGAAAATCCAATCTAATTCCATCAAGCTAATGGATGATATTTTTCAACCTTGCTTTTTAGAGTATCGAATTCCTTTTGTGTGGGAGTGTCATATTTCAAATCGCTAATTTGTCGTTGTAAATCCTTCTGACCTGCTTCAAGTTTGTCGAAGCGTTTATCTTGTTTTGAATACATGCGTTGCATACCGTCCAAAAGTTAGAGCAGCGAAGCCAGGAATTGGCGCACAGTGTTGGGTAAATCGAGGCGCAACTGAGCCACGGTATCACCGGATTGAGAGCTTACCTTTATTGCGACCCCAGTATATTGCAGGACCACTTCAAACGCTTCTTCGTCCTTGTCATCGTCACCAATATAAATGGGTAAAGCCCCTTCAAGTGGATACCTTGAAATTAAATAATGAACCGTCAGACCTTTATTCGCTAACCTGGGAGCCACCTCAAGGAATTTATGACCCCCTAATATGCGGAATAAATCTCTTGGGAGATCCCCCTGGTCAATCACCATTCGAGCTTGATTGAGGGTTTCTTTCGCGGCTTCTCCATCAACAAATTTCCCGTGGAGCGCTAGCGACCATCCCTTATCCTCCAGATAGAAATCCCGATGTGGGCGAATGAGTTCTTCCCACAGGGGTCTTATTCTATCCAGGGCCGGTCGTATTTCCTCGAAATCCACCCGGTCGATCTGTGTTCCAGATGGATCTAGAAATTCGATTCCGTATGTACCTGCTAACAGTATCCCCGGTACCGGGATCAATGTTCGGATATGACTTAACCGTCTACCGCTGATGATAGCTACCTGGAAGCGTTGGTGATTATTTAACCGGTCAAGCAGATCGATCAACTCTGGATCGGGATAAATCTCATCTGGGGTTGGAGCGAAATCTGCCAATGTACCATCATAATCCAGAAATATGCGCAATTTCGCTGCATTCTGGATCTGTTTTAATTCCTTGATTGAGCCGTCAATTATCAATTTTCTATACTGGTTTGCAATAGTGGTTGGATTGCGTCTTCGAAGATGGCCTGCCATGTGTATTGCTTGCGCACACGACGTCGCAACCGAGCGGTCGGCGATCGCTCTTGCATTTTCACCAAACGAGTTGCCACCTGCCCGGCATCCGCGTCTGCGCTGAAAATTGATGCTTCCCTATCGGCCAGTTCTTGCGCGGCAGGGACATCGCGACAAACAATCGGGATACCAACCAAGCCTGCCTCCATTATAGGCATGCCAAATCCTTCCCGGTGACTGGGCATGAACATTACATCGCTGATGCGGTATAGATCACCAACTACCTGCTCATCGATGAAATAAGGTTGATCAGGCTCTGGACCAACTTCGAAAATAAAACGCATTTCATCAGCAACTCCCAGCTCATCCCGAATATCTCTGAGAGATTGGTAATAATTCATGCTGTTGGGATCATGCGGATCAGGTGGGCCGGTAACGACTAGCATGGGATTCAAGCCCATCTTTTTCAGTTCCGCAACCACTTCCAAAGCGAATTCGATGTTTTTTGCTTTGGTAATTCGGACTGGCATTAATATGTTGATATCACTTTTCATCAATCCCAGCTTATTCACCAAGGTCATTCCTTGATCTGATAATCCGAGTGTCTGGATTGGGTCAACCCCGTTATAAATCACCTTAATCTCATCAATGGGGCAATCAAAAAGTCCTGCTAATGTGTGTTGCCTCTCTCTCGAAACTGCAACATAAACGCAATTGGATCGTTTGGTACGAAGCAGATCCCAGGGATAACCCGGGTGCACCTTGGAACGAGAGCTCGGGCTTGTCCAGGTGAAATCATGGCACCAGGCAATTCCATTTAAGATTACACCCAGATCTAGCAAGCGGTGAAGAGCGCCAGTAAGCGGCAGATTAAAATGTTTCGTGAATACATTATGAATGATCAAGTGGTCGAATCCACTCAGGATCGGCTCAAGACAATCTGCCAACTGTGTTTCCAGAGTTTCGTAATATTTGGGGACTCTTCCGGCTTCGAGTCCTTGACTAATTTTGATGATTTCGGGGTGCCGTGAATCAATTTCCGGGATCTCTATAATGTTTGCGTTTGGTGGCAGGGCATTAACATCACCGCGCCCGGTAATAACAGTACAAGAGTAACCAGCGTGGATAAATTCTTTTAGATGAGCCTTGATCACCGCCTCAACACCACCAATAATTGGCGGCGCTGAATAATGGAGAATGGCAACAGTTTGTTTGTTCATTTTGTCTTTACAAGTTGAGTTCTTCTACAGCGTCCAGCTGCTTCCTAAACCAATCGCGGATATCATCATGCTCGATCAACCAGCGAAGGCGTGCAGCGTAATCTTGGCGCTGCTCATCACTCATAACCAGTGCCTGGTGGATCGCTTCGGCAGTTGCATAGACATCGCATGGCGATATTACAATAGAGCCTGTTTCGAGCTGTTCCTGTGCACCAGTGCGCTCTGAGAGGATCAGTATCCCATCGCGCCGGTTCACAATGGGGCCTTCCTTGGCGACCAAGTTCATTCCGTCGGCGATCGAATTCACCAGCAGGACATCGTAATACTTAAGGGCTGCAATTGCCCTGGGATAATTTTCTCCTACCAGCACACGAATGGGTTCCCAGTCATGGGTGCCGTAAGTCGCATTCACATGACCTGCTGTAGCCATGAGTTCGTCTAAGTAGGTCTGGTACTCCTCAACATCTAATCGAGAAGGCACCAATAGGGCTAAAAAGGACACTTTTTCATGGTGTTCAGGGTATAGCTCAAGCATTTCCTCAAATGCCTGGAACCCTCGTACGATATTCTTGCTAGGTTCGATGCGATCAATGCGCAGTACCAACTGACTTCCGCCTACCATGTCTTTAATTTCGGGTTGATAAGTCCGGACTTCTTGGCTATCAGCAGTGTTAATCAAAGATTGAACATCAATTGAGATTGGGAAGTTGCGGACGTATGTAGCGTGATTACGATACCAAACCCGCTGTTGTTTGTATTTTACGCTTGCCCGGGGTAAATAGGTCTGGCAGGTTCTTAAGAAATTGAGAGCATCAGCGTTGGTT
>DATKXE010000050.1:0-10136 GCA_035529195.1 Anaerolineales bacterium | reverse complement strand
ACCTGTCACCTCTGCCAACTATCGTTAAGCGGTGGGTGGTATCATTTTGCCATTGAAAATTGGAATCGAGCCCATTAGCATAGATATCCTGCCCAGTTGAGCCATGTCAAGAAAATTACGTTCTGTGTCCAGGGCAAGTTTGACAGGACAAGTTGGACTGGACAAAGAGAGTGAATCTCTGGGATAATTGGACTTTGTTTGAAGTGTTTTAAGGAGAAAATTTGAATTCTCTGCTTCCAGCTCAAAGCCAATTAGGATTGAAATCACAAATTATGGATTTATTACCGGGAGTAATCAATATCAGGTTATGTTATCAATAGTATCTTTAACATTAGGTCCGGTTCTAACCAACACTTACATAATTGCTGATGGTGACACTGGTGAAGCGGTTGTCATCGATCCAGCAGATGAGGGAGAACGGATTTTCTCAGAAGCAGAAAAAAGGGGTTGGCGAATAGTTAGTATTTGGCTTACTCACGCTCATTTCGACCATATGGGTGGAGCTGCAAAGTTAGCGGATACTAGCAAACCGGTTCCTACTGTAGCCCTGCATGCAGAAGATATGCCATTATGGAGAATTCAGGGAGGCGCAGCTTTTTTTGGTATGAAAATAGAACCAGGACCGGAACCGACGATAGAATTAACAAATGGTCAAGATTTATATTTGGGGGAAAACAAATTTCAGGTTCTTCATGCACCCGGACACACGCCAGGTCATGTGATGTTTTACAATGCCGCTGAAGCAGTGTTATTTTGCGGCGATGTCATATTCCAGGGGAGCATCGGTCGTACTGATTTACCAGGTGGAGATTTCAACACTTTAATCAACAGCATACTTAGCCAAGTACTGAGCCTTCCAGATGAAACCGTTATACTATGTGGCCACGGACCACAATCGACAGTGGGCCAGGAAAGGAAATTCAATCCTTTTATTCAGTGAATAGAAAAATATTATACGAAACCCTCCTGGTAGCATTTCGCCAAGAGGGTTTGCGGTTTCTATGCGATGGAATTATTTCGCGTAATCCACTGCCCTGGTTTCCCGGATGACAGTAACTTTAATCTGCCCGGGGTACTGCATCGAATCTTCAATCTGCTTTGCGATATCGCGTGCCAGTCGGATGGAATCAAGATCGTCGATATCCTCCGGGCGGACAAAGATGCGGATCTCACGACCAGCTTGGAGAGCATAGCTCTGGTTGACGCCTTTAAACGAATTGGCAACTTCTTCGAGTGCGCGCACCCGCTTGATGTATTGTTCGAGACTCTCACGCCGGGCACCAGGACGTGCACCGGAAATGGCATCAGCTGCTTCGACGATCACTGATTCCACCGATTCTTGTTCAACTTCATGATGGTGTGATGCAATCGTGTTTACCACGCTTTTAGGAACCCCATACCTTTTAGCAAATTCAGCACCGATCATTGCATGGGTGCCTTCTGTGTTGTGGTCCATGGCTTTACCGAGGTCATGGAGCAGAGCGCCAGTTTTTGCGACTTCGACATCAGCATCCAATTCAGCCGCGATCACTCCAGCCAGCTGGGATGTTTCGACAGCATGATCCAACTGGTTTTGCCCGTAGGAGGTGCGGAATTTCAAGCGCCCAAGGGTTCGTAAGATTTCAGGATGCAATCCCGGTACACCAGCATCGTAGGCTGCCTGATCACCTGCTTCCACGATAATGCGCTCGACTTCTTCTCGTTCTTTTTGAATTATTTTTTCGATATGAGCAGGGTGTATTCGTCCATCAAGAACGAGCTTTGCCATGGCTCGGAGGGCGACTTCCCGTCTAACCGAGTCAAAACAGGATATTGTAATTGCATCCGGCGTATCATCTACGATGACATCTACACCTGCAGCTTGTTCGAAAGCATGAATATTTCGTCCATTTCTGCCGATGATGCGCCCTTTCATCTCATCGTTTGGCAAGGGAACAAAAGAAGTGGTTACTTCTTGAACGTGCTCCGAAGCCACTCTCTGGATGGCACTCGCCACGAGCTTTCGAGCGCGGTTTTCACCTTCAGCGCGAGCTTCGGCCTCAATTTGGCGCATGATTCTTGCCATATCTGACCGGGCTTCTTTCTCAACCTCTTTAAGAAGCGTTTCTCTCGCTTCATCTGTGGTCATTTGGGATATTCGCTGCAGTTCCTCCATTTCTTGGGAGTACATTTTTTCTAATTCATTGGTTTGTTTATCCAATGTACTCTGGCGTTTGTTCAGCACCTGTTCGCGTTTTTCATTCCTCTCTGATTGGTTATCAATTTCATTGCGTCGGTTGAGCAGCCGGTCCTCTTCTTTACTCAGTTCAGAACGCCGGCGACTGATTTCATTTTCAGCAGATTGACGGATTTCGATTGCTTTATCCTTAGCCTGCAATTCAACATTTCTAGCTTCTTCATTAGCAGCATTGAGAATATTTTCAGCCGCATCCCGATCTTTCGAGACTTTGTTTGTGTAAATGAGTTGCCTGATGATATAGCCAATTGCAATACCTATCAATAGGCTGATAATCAAAAATATTATGTCGCTAAAATTCATGAAATTCACCTTTCTCTGCTAGGTAATAATTGATTAGAATTTCTGCCATATATTTGTTTAACTATCCTGATTTTTCTCGCTCCACAATTTATCAATCACGGGTTTTATTATGGAGTAAGAAAAACCACGTCCTGCGAGATATGAACCCAATTTTCGGTGAAATTCTCTCCATTCAAGATGTTCATATCTTCTTATTCTCTTTTGAGCAGCAAAATATGCTAAATCCTCCTCAGGGGTTGTATCTTCCAAAGTATCTTGAATGATTTCAGATGTGATACCCTTGTTTCTTAATTCAGAGGCTAGCAACCTGTGTGAGCGAGGTCTGAACTCATTCCGATTTTCAATCCACATTTGGGCGAAATTTGTATCATTCAGCAGACCATTCTCTTCTAGTCGATCAATAACTTGAATAATTTGTTGCTCCTCAATTCCTTTTTTACTAAGGTGCCTTTTAACTTCTGTGGTTGTTCGTATTCGGTAACCTATGAATCTTATCGCCTGTTGGTATGCGGTTTCTTGCGCATCTTTGCTTAATAATTCAGAAATTTTTTCCTCGGTTAATTCTTGTCCAACATGTAACCAGGCCGCTACATAGCGTGTTAATCCGAAAGCATAATCTCCATCTAGATATACATTCAACCGCTGATAATTGCGTTTCTGAACTTTGAGGCTCGTAATCTTCTTTGCCATTGTTCAATATTTGGATATGAATATCGGTCGAATGCCAGGTACCTTTTGATTGAGATAATTAATAAACCGCGACCTATTTTTCAGGCCACGGCTGATAATTAAGATAAAAAGTTAGATTGTTGTTTTGGTGACAGAGCTGACCAATAATCTAAATCAGCAAAGAATCTCGAGATAACAATCGGTTAACACAACTAGCTTTAGCATGAAGTATCCCATGTATCAAGGAATGGTCAATTGGGAGGTTGTTTAATTCACCGATCATAAATAGATCTTTTTGCATTTGTAAAACGCATGCACCAAAACGTATTTTTATCAATTTTCTTTAGCAGTACCCGTGGCCAAACAAATCAAAATAATTCTTACAATGATCCAAATCTGATAATGTTACGATTTGTTTAACCGATCGATCATATTCAAATTGTAATTTAGCTAGGATGTGATGATTCATCAGAACCTAGATTGTTTATTATACATTATTCTCATCCGATTACGCAAATTGAATGTGCACCAGAAGGTTATTTGAGAAAAAATGTTTCGCCAAGTATAATCATAGGAAATCAAGCAGGGATAAAAGTTGATCTGGCTGAACGCCATTAATATGGAGGTTTTATTATGAGCAGTTTACGCGAGGATGCTTTGGAGTATCACCGTATGGATGGCAAACCAGGAAAGATATCCATTCTACCAACCAAGCCATTAACGACACAGCGGGATCTATCATTGGCTTATTCACCTGGTGTGGCTTATCCAGTCCTGGAAATTGAAGAACACCCTGAGTTGGCATATGAATTTACATCCAAGGGGAATTTAGTTGCGGTAATATCCAATGGCTCAGCTATTTTGGGCTTAGGCGATAGGGGTGCATTGGCATCCAAACCAGTGATGGAAGGCAAAGGGGTGTTGTTTAAAGTATTTTCCGACATCGATGTTTTTGATATTGAGGTCGATTCGAACGACCCGGACGAATTCATCAACGTTGTGGCAGCAATGTCCCCAACTTTCGGTGGGATCAATCTGGAGGATATCAAAGCACCGGAATGTTTCTTCATCGAAGAAACTTTAAAATCGATGTTGGACATCCCTGTATTTCATGATGACCAGCATGGAACGGCCATCATAGCTAGTGCTGGGCTGCTTAATAGTCTTGAATTGATGGGCAAGCAAATTGATGAGATTAGGATGGCCATTTCAGGGGCTGGTGCATCAGCGATCTCTTGTGCGGAATTGGCTGTTCGGTTAGGAGTCAAACGGGAAAATATTCTCCTAGTTGATAGCCAGGGTGTGCTCACATCTGAACGGAAGGATAGCTTGAACAAATATAAGCTTCGTTTTGCTCAGGATACCGATGCCAGAACTTTAGCAGATGCAGTTCGGGGAGCGGATGTGTTTTACGGATTATCAGTTGCAAATGTGCTTACACCAGAAATGGTCAAGTCGATGGCGGATCGACCGATCATTTTCGCAATGGCAAATCCTGATCCGGAGATCAACTACGAGCTTGCCAAGGAAGCCCGACCAGAGGCGATTGTCGCTACCGGGAGGTCTGATTTTCCAAACCAGGTAAATAACGTCCTCGGATTTCCTTTCATCTTCAGGGGTGCCTTGGACGTGCGTGCTAAAGCGATCAATGAGGAAATGAAGCTCGCAGCAGCACACGCATTGGCTGAGCTGGCCAAAGAAGATGTTCCGGATAGCGTCCTGAGTGCTTATAGTTTGGAAAACTTGAAATTTGGTCCAGATTACATCATTCCTAAACCTCTAGATCCACGGGTGATGATTTGGGAATCACCCGCAGTTGCTGAAGCGGCTATGCAGAGTGGGATTGCACGAATTGAAGTCGACCTTGATGAATACAAGGATCAACTGGCATTCCGGCAAGGGATGGGACAGCAGATTCGACATTTCATTATGAATAAAGCGAAATCCACACTCACAAAGAAGCGCGTGGTATTTGCGGAAGGCGAGGAACCAAAGATAATCCGTGCTGCTGCTCAAATCAAAGACGAAGGTATTGGAATCCCAATTCTTGTTGGTCGACCTGAAGAAATCCAAAGAAAGATGAATGCCCTTGGTCTTGATAGCGATCTGGAAATCATCTATCCTGAAGAATTCGCCAATATTGACCAATATGCAGAATCATTTTACCAACTTCGCAAACGAAAGGGGGTAGCATGGTCGGACGCGAAGAAGTCTGTCTGTCAACCGAATGTATTTGGTCCAATGATGGTGAGGATGAAAGATGCTGACGCGTTTGTTTCTGGTTTGACGTACGATTATCCAGAGGTTATCCGTCCTGCTTTGCAAATTCACCATACTCACCCTAACGTTAGCAGGGCAGCTGGCGTATATATTATGATTGTCGGGAAAAAAGTATTCCTATTCACTGATGCTACGGTTAATATTGATCCGTCAGCGGAAGATCTGGCAGAAATTGCCTGCTTGGCCGCAGATTATGCCCGTGAATTGGGTCTCGAACCCCGTGTTGCACTGCTCTCATTTTCTAACTTTGGGAGCACACCTCATCATTTATCAGCGAAAATCAGTAAAGCAGTGGACTTGATCAGAGAAAGATGCCCGGATTTTGCAATAGATGGAGAAATGCAAGCCGATACAGCAGTGGTTCCGGAGATCATCGATCAACGGTATCCCTTTAGTCAAGTAAAGGATGCCAATGTGCTCGTCTTCCCATCATTGGAGGCTGCCAATATCGCTTATAAATTACTGGCCCGGTTGGGTAACGCCCAAGCGATCGGTCCAATTTTATTGGGCATGGGTGCTCCAGTGCACGTCTTGCAGACTGGAGATGAGGTTCGGGATATCGTGAACATGGCAGCTGTGGCGGTGATGGACGCTGTAAATCGCGAGGCTAATTAGCCTGGACTGGTATCATAAAACACCTCCCCGTTGGTTATTTTGGGGAGGTGTTTTTTCTTGTTAATGACTAATCAATCAGATCGGGGATGGAGAAGTAATGTTCAAAGTCAGGTTCCCATCCCTGGGGGGAATAATCTCCAGAAGCGCGGTCTTGGAGATACTCACCTTCAAAGTTGTCGGATTGAATCTGGCTCAATCCATCAATTAAGGTATCCACCTCATTGAACGAATTGTAAAGACCAAATGATGCTCGGAGGAAACCAGGCATGTCTGAACGATCGCCAGATATGATATTCTGGCGAACTTCACGAGACTTTTCTTGTGTGATGTTTAGCAAGTGGAGAACATAGGGGTGGGCACAGAAGCAGCCATTGCGTATCCCTATCCCAAATTCGTGGCCTAAAATGGCGGCAACCAAAAAGTGAGAGTGATCCTGCAAATTAAATGGGATTACCCCTAATCGTTCTGCTGCTCGGTCAGGATTGTTATCGCCATAGATACTAATACCCTCGATCTGATTCAGTCGTTCCAGCGTGTATGCTGTTAGCTTTGCTTCATGATCGGCAACAGCCTCCATTCCAATTTTCTCAAGCTGGTGAATCGCAGCTGCTAATGCGACTGCACCAATGGTATTTGGACTTCCAGCTTCGTCTCGCTCGGGAGGGATCGTCCAGACTACATCATCGAGGGTAACGATGTCGACAGTACCACCTCCGGTCACATCCGGGTCTCCTTCTTCAAAGGTTTCCTTTAAACCCACTAGAGCGCCAGTACCGAAGGGAGCATAGAGTTTGTGAGCGGAGATGGTTACATAGTCGATATGGGCAGGATCTTCAATGGGGAGCATATCGATTTTGCGGTGAGGAGCAAGTTGAGCACAATCCAAAGCTATTTTTGCTCCAACGCTGTGTGCTTTTTCCGCCAGGCGATAATATGGATTGATGAATCCTGTCACATTAGATGCACCAGTAATCGCCACCAAAGCCACTTGGTTGGAATACTTCTCCAGCATCTCATCGAAATGGGTTTCATCAAGCTTTCCTTCCCCTGACAAACGGATGTGCACAACTTTGGCTGCGGATCGCCAGGGGAGATCATTGGAATGATGTTCCATCCCACTGGCAAGAACGATGTTACGCTGGTCAGTGAATGGGTATCTCCTGGATAGCTTGTTGATCGCCTCGGTTGTATTTTTCCCAAAAATGCAGGTGTGAAATTGAGGATCTGCCCCTAAGAAGTTTAAGACGGTATCCCGTGAAAATTCATAGGCATGTGTAGATAGTTGGCTTTTGTACCCCGTTCCACGATGGACACTGCTGTAATAATTCATAAATTCATTAACAGTTTTCTTAACAGAGTTGAGTGGTGGGGTAGAGGCTGCGTTATCCAAGTTGATATATCTTCGAAAACCACCATTCAGTGTTGGAACTTCAATATCAATACCATTAAATAAGGATGCGAATTCGCTAATATCGCTATCGTGTTCCATTAATATCCTCCATGATTTGTGAAATGCATGTTGTAGATTCGATGAAGAATCTACGAATTGTACCTTACAATTTTGTTAAGCGGATGAAGGTGGTGAATTTGGAGAAAAATACTTGCAATTAATTCTAAATTAGTATATACTGTGTCTAATTGTGGGAGAAAGTGGATCAAAGTGGAGCGCCGGGAAAACCGGCGTTCATACATTAAAGGCAAATTAGAACAAATGTTTTTGGGCCGGTATCACCACACAGTAGATGAAAAAGGTCGTTTGACAGTCCCGGCTCGTTACCGGGATTTATTAGCTGCAGAGGGTGCATACCTAACCCAGGGATTTGACTCAAATATCAATGTTTACCCAATACCTATTTTCGAACGCATATCTCTCCGTGTTAACCGTCTTAGTATGACTGATCCGAGTGCCCGGTTACTGCGCAGATTAATGTTTTCAAATGCGGAACTTGTCGTCTTGGATAAAGCAGGTCGCATTCTTGTTCCGCATTTCCTACGTGAAGGATTAAACCTTGACAGTGAAGCAGTGATTGTTGGTATGGGTGATTACTTCGAGATATGGTCCCCGAATCAGTGGGTGGGACAGACAGCCATGATGGAGGAGAGTGAGCCTATTGCCGTGAGATTTATGGACTTAGATCTCTCTACTGGTGAGTAATTTAGGGCTTGGATGCAATCTATCCAAATGATTTATGCACATGGAAACACCCACAGCTCACCAACCAGTTCTTTACAATGAAATTATACACCTATTACAGCCAAACCGCTCGGGGCGTTATGTTGACGGAACAGTAGGCGCAGGAGGCCATGCCCGTGGAATCCTGGAAGCAAGCGGACCGGATGGCCTCTTATTAGGATTTGACATTGACACATTTGCATTGCAGCTCGCTCGAAAACAATTGGAATCTTATCAAGACCGGGTTACCCTGGTTCATTCATCATTCAATAACCTGAGTAAACAGCTCAATGCGATGGGGTGGCAAATGGTTGACGGTATCTTGCTCGATCTGGGAATATCCTCGATGCAAATTGATGTTCCAGATAGAGGTTTTTCCTTCAGGAAAGACGCTTTGCTGGATATGCGGTTCGACCAGCAGAATCCGGTGCGGGCAAAAGAGTTGGTCAACGAATTGCCTGAGGGAGAACTCGCAGATTTATTATTCGAGTATGGTGAGGAAAGACGTTCCCGGCAGGTTGCAAGGGCTATAGTAGGGGCTCGACCAATCGACACGACAGTTCAGCTGGCAAATGTTGTTGCCGCTGCAACCAGGAGTGGTAGACCAGGAATGCACCCAGCGACACGAACCTTTCAAGCGCTGAGAATTGCGGTAAACGATGAACTTACAGTTTTAGAGGAGGTTTTACCTCAAGCGATCGGCTCGTTAGAACCGCAAGGGCGATTGGCGGTCATATCTTATCACTCGCTGGAAGATAGGATAGTTAAGCATTATTTTCGCAGGGAGAGCAAAGATTGTATCTGCCCTCCGGAACAGATAGTATGTAATTGTGGACACCAGGCCAAAGTAAAAGTGATTACAAAGCGGCCAATTCGTCCACAGCAAGATGAGATTAGTCATAATCCAAGAGCCAGAAGCGCCCGGCTCCGAGTGGTTGAAAAGCTAACAATTAAATAGCTTTGGCATTACTCTTGCAAGATATTTTTTACTGGTTGCAAGGAAAGAAGGTGAGTGAATTCACCTTTAATATTCATATCAACAAGAGTAAATTATGTATAGAGTTCAGAACATTTCCCAAGCATATTCCCAAGCCCCCTGGAGAAAGCAATTGCAGTGGATCGGCTTTTTCATGCTGGCAATGATTTTGGTGGCCATGGTGGCCGGTATCTATTTGTCAGTAAGTGCACAAGCATCCTCCGCAGGGCGTGAAATCCAGATCATGTACGCTGAGATGGAGGATGTTCGCCGAAATATCGAAGATATGGAATCGCAAATTGCATACCTGGTTTCTAACGCTGAGATGGAAAAAAGAGCACAGGAATTGGGATTCATGCGGGTAGCGTCCGAGGATATTTTTTATATTTTAGTACCAGGCTATTTCAAACCTGAACAAGTTGAATTGGCAGGATCCCCAGGATCTCATCTCCCAGTAATCCCGACAATTGCTCCGGAATATACACAATCACTTGTGGATTGGTTGAGGGAAAGAGTATTTGACCCAGCTTCACCTCTTGTTCAGGAGGTGGAACCATGAGCAACCAAGGATCTTGGCGATTTACAACCCTTGGCATTTTACTAACAGCTCTGGCTGTCTTTATTATTATCCAGATGCTGCGCATTCAGCTCAGCCCGCAAGCCGGAGCTCTCAGAGATAAAGGCGAACTTTATTCGGGAACATGGAGAACGATCACCCCTGCTAGAGGTCAAATTTACGATCGATGGGGACATCTACTGGCAGCCAATAATTCTGTCTACGAAGTGGGTGTCATCCTGCAAGAAGTAGAGAATCCTTCAACCATTGCCCTAGCATTGAATGCGGTTATTGACTCGGATTATGACGAAGTTTTTGCTGCGGCAAG
>DATKXE010000049.1:0-5216 GCA_035529195.1 Anaerolineales bacterium | reverse complement strand
CGGGTGGAGCTGCGTGGGCCGCATGTCGACCTGTCGCTGTCCATCAAGGGGCGCACCTTCAAGAACGCCTGCGGAGAGAACAACATGCCGGACGGTGAGATCTACACCGGACCGGTGGAGGCATCAGCCAATGGGTGGGTGTGCTATACCTATCCAGCCATGTACCAGGGACGCATCGTGGATGGGATCGAGCTGAAATTTGAATCTGGCAAGGTGGTGCAGGCCAGTGCGGCCGAAAATGAGACTTACCTGTTGAAGATGCTGGATACCGATCCGGGGGCGCGATATATCGGCGAGTTTGCGATCGGCACCAACTTCGAGATCGACCGCTTCACCAAGAGCATCCTCTTCGATGAGAAGATCGGGGGCACCTTTCACATGGCGCTGGGCGCGGGCTATCCGGAGACCGGCAGCCAGAACAAGAGCGACATCCACTGGGACATGATCTGC
Organism: Anaerolineales bacterium; assembly: GCA_035529195.1. Lineage (GTDB taxonomy): Bacteria > Chloroflexota > Anaerolineae > Anaerolineales > UBA4823 > PFL25. The sequence goes on along the minus strand of DATKXE010000049.1, from coordinate 4,766 downwards.
GATTTACGCCAGGATTCTGAAATCCTGGTGGATGGTGAAGTGGTCTATCGCGATGGTCAGTTCGTGATCTGACACAAAACCCTTATTAAGAAGAATACAGCCATTTTTCCCGCTGTTTGATGAGTGCCTTCTGTGGCAGGCAGGCCTGCAGATACCTGGTTGGGGACCACATGTCCCCAACCAGGTTCTAAAAGAAGGTTCCAACAAAGGCGATCGGATTGCGATTTACCCTCCGCAACCCTCCCCGAAATTAAATGCCTCAATATTCCAGAACTCGCTGTTGGCAGTTGGGTCCATGATGAAATTGCACATGTCTGGTCGTGTTGCAGCCAGCTGAGTTCGTAAGAAGAGCGGTGCTACAGGCAGCTGCTCAGCAAAGATGAGCTGGGCTTCCTGGTGAGCTTGCTCGTACTCGGGTTGACCAGGTAGAGAGTTAAGCGCTTGATTACAAACCAAATCGTATTGCTCATTTGCGAATCCGACGGTATTCTGGCCATCGGGAGCGGTAATGGTGCGCTCCTTACCATCCTGGATCGAGACCCAGGTTTCATCCGCTGGACCACCCACCTGGCTTGATAAGTAAACGAAACAAGGGGGTTCCACAGCAGCTATCCAGGCAAATTCACCCATTGTGAAATCGCGGGTGAAGATTCGATCCCAAAATCCGGAGGAAGCGTCAAATTCGATATTGGCTTGGATGCCGCATTCTGCCAGGGATTGCTGAAGGATTGCGGATACCTGCTCGCGCAAGGACCCGCCGGTCGTCTCGTAAGTAAGTTCTAACTTGGTGCCGTCGATCACATTGTTCACACCCTGGGCGATGCGGGGGGTGAACGGGTCATTATCATCATCTACCCACCCAACTTCTTCCAGCAAGGCGCTGCCTGCCGCAGAGTCGAAGTCATAATGTGCGACATCGGGATTGTATAAGGGGTGATTGGGGGGGATGTAGGAATCCAGGACGATCGACTGCCCGAAATAAATGGTGTCGACCAGCGATTGGCGGTCCATGCACATCAGGAAAGCTTGGCGCATGCGCACATCGCTGAAGAAATCGGGGCGATCAACTCCGAGCTGGTACCCATCATCGTATTCCGGAGGCTGAATACCAAAATCCAGGTGTTCCCAAATTGTGCCCGGTACGAAGCTGGCGTTGAGTTCAGCGCTGTTGTTGAGCTCCAGCAGCAGTTCGCTTTGGTCGCCGAGGCCAGAGGTCTGGTCGATGATGTCGCATTCCCCGGCCAGCAGGGCGGCGATATTGGCGTTGCCACTGCCTCCCACGAAGCGGAAGACAACGTTCTCGAAGTGCGGCAACCCTTCAGCGGCGCGGAAGTAATTGGGATTCTTATGCATACTGATCAGATCGCCCTGCACCCACTCGTCAATGATATATGGACCCCAACCAACTGGCAAGCGCGAGGATTCTTCCGCTTCCAGCAGATCAGCTGCGGTGAATTGTCCCCAGACATGTTCCGGTGCCGGCGTAAAAAAGTTGATGGCATACGAAGCATCCATGAACCCTGGGATACCGGTCCAAACGGTGGTCAGATCATCGATCGCTTCATAGGAAGCTGTGCGTAGGGTTGTATATTCGTTGCTTAATACATCCGGATCAGCCTGCAGGTTGAAAGCATACACGGAATCGCTGGCTGTCAGAGGTGTGCCATCTGACCAGGTGAGATTGGGCAGGAGCGTAAACGTGGCAGATAGCTGCTCCATATCAACTTCTCCACCCTGGTATGCAACTGCCTGCTCGGTTGTGCCCCCGGCGGGCACGAGCATGATCGGAGGATCAGCGTTTGCATCCAATTCGACGACCTCACCACTGGCATCGACCACTGAATCTCCGTCGCTCACAGTCACAGTGGTTACTTCGGCGTCGCCGTCAGCCAGGCTGGGCAGCTTCTCCAGGATTACCGGTTGGTAACCGAAGGAGGTGCTGTCGATGGGTCCATCATAGATGGCGTTCAGGATTTGATCAGCGGCAAAGGTGTCCGTGCCATAACGAAACAAACTATCCGGTTCCTCACCCTGGCAGATGACCAGCGTGCGGGGACCGCTTGGTTCAGGTGTGGGTGTCACGACCCGGATCACCTCCACCGCGGTGCCCTCGATGATCTCGGTCACAATCATCGTCTTGAGCACCGGTTCAGGGTTCGCTGCGGATTGGCAACCAGAAAATATGATCACCAGAAATAATAATATTGACAGGATTACGAACGGCTTACTTTTTGTTAACATTACTTCCTCCTTTGGAAGATTTTTTGACGATATTTTGGAACCGTCTGATTGATTTGCGCTCTTAAAATACTATACAGGTCGAATTCTTAGTGGGTCAGAGCAGGCATCTTGCAGGGTTGCGAATCTGCTCAGCCTGTAGGTATTGCCAGTTACTATCCTGGGTAAACCTCACCCTTCCATCTACATCGAAGGAAGACCAGGTTTTAATGCATCAAGCAGCCGATCTTCTTTCGGGTGCCCTTATGACCCGCGTACCGCATCAATTCCTCACCACTGGTCGTATCCAAAAGATGGCTTGGATAAAGCTGCTATCCATTTTCGATGAGATCCCATGCACAGGACTCTATAGATTCGATGGAATCACCTGATGCATTAACCCCTGGCAGCAAAATCCCTTCCCCCACAAGGATGGTTTTAGCCAGCCGTTTGCAAGCGGTAGATTTGGGAACTCTGTTCGCCATCCCCCATTCAGAAAACAACTTGTTAAGCTTCTTAGAGAGGTATACCTTAATTATACTACATTTGTGATATTTATCCAGAATAGGCTTTATGCTGACCCACCTATCAGCCCTGCTGTCCAAAAAAAAGACACTCCAGGATGGGTGGCTTTCTCCATTTCACTCAAGGGTCGGGATCCCCTTTCCCCATGATTTGTCATTTCGAACGCAGTGAGAAATCCCTAAAACGCGGTTTTGATGCTCACCGCCGTAGATAATTTTTACAGCCTCGCCTCCCAACTGGGCAGGTAAACGCTGCGGGGGGAGACGGTCACCAAAAGCGCCTCGCCGATCATATCCTCAAGTTGATAGCCCTGGATGGTTTTTTCGATGGATGGTTTCATGTGAACCTCGACTGTTAAATAATGCTAGAGATACCAATCGGAACACAATTATTTATTATTTGTTGGGGGCAGGGAGAGTTGTGCGGGCTGAAATGGATGCCCAGCGAAAGGTATTCAATAAGATGTCTTTCAACTGCAATCCATGAAAACGGTAAGGTCAAACCCACCTGTAAGCGTGTTATAAGAATACTTGGAATCTGAGCACCTGTCAATTATATTGTGTTTAGTATTGACTATTATTTTCCACTGGTTTAACTGGTCTCTGCAGTCGAAGTTACCCCCCCCTGCTGAATCATTTGATCACCTTTTTCCAACTAATTATCAGATAATTCTCGATCAAATTATGAAGTAGCTCACACCTGGTAAGTTGCGCGATTAATAGATTGATCACGATACGGATTACTGACGCCATTGCATTTATTTGCTAAAGTAAGGTCGGTGACAACCAGTTAAATGTTCTTCTAAGGAGTGTGTAAGATGTTACCGCACAATATTATCAGGGCAGATTTTGAACGACAGAATCGAAACCGCATCCAGCAGGAGGCTGAAAATTCACGCCTGCTGCGGTCCATAAGTAAGAAGGATGCACCAGAACGGAAATTCCCCGCCTGGAAATTCAAACTGAGCAAGTTTCGGGTTTTCCGGTTGCGCGATAACCCTGCCAGCTGATAGACGTGGGATTTCCGAATTGAATGGAATTTGCCCCTGATTTTAACTTTCGAGGGAAGTATGGGAGGTCCTAACCCCAAAAGATTTGCTCCTCCAAAAACAAAGATTTTGGGGAGGATTGGGTAAACCCCGGAAAAGATGCGCTCTTTCCGGGGTTATTTTTTTTCTGAATTGGGAGGATTATACTTTTAACTGCTCAGCAAAGGATTTGCGGAACTTCACCACCTTGGGAGCGATCACCACCTGGCAGTAACCCTGTTCTGGATTGCGCTTGAAATAATCCTGGTGGTATTGCTCTGCGATGAAGAACTCTGTAAATGGTTCAATCTGGGTCACGATTGGATCAGCCCAAATCTTCTCAGCTGCGACCTCGTCTAATATTCGTTCCGCTGATTCACGCTGTGTTTTATCGTGATAAAAGATCACTGAGCGGTATTGGGGACCGACATCCGCACCCTGCCGGTTGAGGGTGGTCGGGTCATGAATGGTGAAGAAGATCTTCAACAATTCTTCATAGCTGATCACAGCGGTATCATAAGTAATCTGGACGACTTCTGCATGGCCTGAATCTCCCCGGCTGACTTCCTGGTAAGAAGGATTTTCCTTCCTCCCACCAGAATATCCAGATACAACTTTCTCAACGCCTTTTAGATCAGTGTAAATCGCTTCCAAGCACCAGAAGCATCCGCCTCCCAGGGTGGCGATTTCCTTGTTATGCATATTTTGATTAATTTCTGTGGACATTTGTTTATTCCTTTCCTGCTTCTACCGATAGTATTCTTCTCATGACGATGGCAAGGCGATCCTCATATAAAGGTTTTTTGATCACCTGCCAGCCAAGTCGTGTATAGAATTCTTCATGGCTGCGAGTATATAAGTACAGCTCATTCACTCGGAGACTTTTGGCTTCATTTGCGGAGTATTCTACCAGCTGCGACCCAATTCCCTGGTCCCGGTAATCCGGGTGGACATAGACGCCGCCCAACCAGTTGAGATACTGCGGGTGGGTCTCGAT
>DATKXE010000048.1:0-6213 GCA_035529195.1 Anaerolineales bacterium | reverse complement strand
CAGAAACGAAGTGAGTCCATCGGTCTCTAACCCTACCTGGTAGCGTTCCCCTGCAGGTTCATTGACCTGCTCAATCGTGATCAGCTGGGCGAGAAAATCGCTTTCGAAGGTCCATGAACCTGGGTCATGCTCAAGAGGATCAGGGACTGTGAGGATCAAGGGTTGGCTTAGAATTTGCCGGGCGATTTGGGCCTGTTCTTCGACATTTAATATAACCGGTGAATCTTCCTCAATTTTCAACCGAATTTCACCATCCTGCATGGTTTCCAACTGCAGCTGTAAACTTTCAAGAGTAGCAGGGATATTTAGTTGTCTGCCTGTCTGACTGGGTTGGACAACTACCTCCACACCTTCGATGCTCAGGGATCCTTCTACCTTTTGAGAGTCGGTTTGTGCAGCGATGCCCGCGATGTACATCTGAGCTGTATTTTCATCAAACACATACATGGGGGGCAGTGCGGTACCCAAATACCAGGATTTGAACTGATCGCTGAGGCGATTGAGCGGCCCACCTGTGCGTCCATATTGGTAGGCCATCGTAGCAGAGGCTTGCGGGTTTAAGTAAAAACCAACTTGAGAGGGGGAAGCCAGCCAGATTTTTTCCCCATCCCGGAAAAGGATTTTTCCTTGCTTGGGGAAATCCAATCTGGTCTCTAACAGCAGCGCAGCTTCTGCAGGTTCTGTTCCAGATAAGTCAACTCCAGCAACCGCAACTCCTGGGTAGATCTTGCCCGCGAAGGAAATGTTGTAACCGATCAACACTGCCACCAATAGCAAGCTGAAGATAATGACTCCTCCGATGATAGCAGCGATAATCTGGGGAATCAGGTCGATCGGGCGTGATATTGGTGGTGTTGCAGTAGAAATATTTTTCATCCAGTCACTAAACGGTCGCTGTGGTGTGTATGTTCCCGAAGTTTCGAGTTTTTATTGTACCAAAAAGCCCTGATATATAATTAGATCATCATGAGATTCCCCGCATCAGTATATAGGAGTATAAGATGAATGAATTTTCAAAAAACTATGGCTTGAGCACTCTGGTAAACCATTACGCTGAAGGAGGGCACCCACACCGTGCCCATGTTATGCCCATCTACCAGACATCCTTGTTCAGTTTCCCAGATCATGCGACAGGCGTCGCTATCTACGATGGTTCCCAGGAAGGCTACACATACACGCGGGCAGGTAACCCAAATGTGGATCATTTTGCACGAAGGGTTGCGCTGTTGGAAGCCCTGGACTTACTCCATGAGCAGAAGACTGATCAGCTCGACGATCTGGCAGCGGGAAAGGCATTTGCCTCGGGCATGGCAGCTATCTCATCTGCCATATTGGCCCGCGTTAAAGCAGGAGAAGTGATCATCGCGCAGGAATCCCTCTATAGCAATGCCTATAATTTTCTTAGTATGATCGCGCCCCGCATGGGAATTGAGGTTGTCTGGGTGAAAGATACCACGGCTTCAGGCTGGGAGGCAGCTCTGCAAGCTAATCCAAAAGCTACCCTGGTTTATGCCGAGACACCAGCAAATCCTACCATGCTGGTGGTGAATCTGGCCGAAGTAGCTGAACTTGCTCACCAACATGATTGCTGGTTGGTGGTTGACAATACCTTTGCCACTCCCTATTGCCAACGTCCGTTGAGCATGGGGGCAGATGTGGTGGTTCACTCTGCGACCAAATATCTCTCCGGTCACGGGGTGATCATCGGTGGATTGGTGATCAGTACACGTTTAGGCTACATGAAACAGGAAATCCCATTAATCATGAAGACTTTGGGAGGTGCCCCGAGCCCCTTCGATGCCTGGTTGGCAAATATGGGCTTGAAAACTTTCGAATTGCGTCTTCAGCGGCATTGCGAGAATGCGATGGCGGTTGCCCAATTCCTGCAAGATCACCCTGCGGTTGAACGAGTTCATTACCCCGGGTTGGAAAGTGACGCAGGCTATGCAATTGCTAAAGAACAAATGCATGCCTTTGGCGGGATGTTATCTTTTGTATTAAGAGGTGGGTTGAGTGCAGGTGAAAGATTGATGAACCGCTTAAATCTGGTCACGCTCGGAGTTAGTCTGGGGAATGTCGACAGCCTGATTCAGCACCCCGCAAGCATGACCCACGTTAGCGTACCACCTGCAGAACGAGAGAAAATGGGGATCGGTGATGGGCTGGTGCGTTTTTCAGTCGGAACAGAGAACGAGCAGGATATTCTTGCTGATCTTGAGCAAGGTTTAGCGGTGTGAGCTTTCTACAATTGTACTTGAACCTGGGGTAGTGTGAAGATAATTATGTCCTTCTGGTGTATACAATATGGGTATGCCTGCCTTCGAGTATAATCATCCTACTTTGTGGAACATAGATCCATGTTCAACCGTCTCCTTTTTATGGAGAAATTCGTATGCGACTAATCTCTGATCGCTCTCCGGATTTCGGTCAAAGTGGTTTGAGACACCATTGTTTGTACTTATTGGTTTTTACCCTGATGCTGGTCTCATCCGCTTGTTCATTTCCCAGTGGAGAGACTGAGTCACCATCCCCTTTCCCCTCACAGGAAGTTGTTCAACAGGCAACCGCGACATTACCTGCTGAACCTACTCCCACACCTCGCCCGCTGCCACCAGAATTGGTGGAAAGTGATCCATTTCCAAATGCAGAACTGAGTTTGGATGGGTCGGTCATTTTTTATTTCAACCAATCGATGGAACGACCTACCGTGGAGGCAGCTTTCTCTGGGCTCTCTGGGAGTTTTAGCTGGATTGATGACTCAACTCTGATCTTCACTCCGGATACGCCTCTTTCCCCAGGCACGAAATTAAATCTGCAATTCGATACCCGGGCCCAGGCCACCAATGGTTTACCTTTGGTTGAACCCATTAGCTTGGTTTATCATGCAGTAGGTTACTTGAACCTCGCTCAGACTGTCCCAGAGCAGGGGACAGAAGGGGTAGATCCCGCAGGTCCTGTTGTGGTGACTTTCAATCGACCAATTGTGCCTTTAGGTGCAGATCAGGCAAACTTACCAGCAGCTTTTTCTCTTGAGCCAGAGGTAGAGGGGCATGGTGAATGGCTCAATACGAGCACATATGTATTTTCCCCTGAACCCTCATTGGCAGGCGGAATGGAGTACTCAGTCCGCATCAAAGAGGATTTGGTTGGTCTGGATGGAAGCCCGCTGCAAATCCGACAACCCTGGTCTTTCACTACTGCAGAGCCCAATCTTTTATCGGTTGAACCCGTTGATGGTGCCAAGGATGTTAACCTGGATTCGACTGTCCTGCTCATTTTTAACCATCCGATGGATCCCGACAGCATTGCGGATGAGTTCACAATGAGAGAGGCTGAGAATAACCGCGTGCAAGGAGAATTCACCTGGAATGAAGACGCGACCGAATTTACTTTTACCCCGGATATTCTGCTGAAACGAGACCGTGTTTATTCACTAGAGCTTGGTGATGAGACCTTATCTGCAGGAGGGACACACATCGGTACCTCCTACCAGACTGCTTTCCAAACTATTCCGGAGATGTCCGTGGTCGCAAGTGATCCAGCAGACCGAGGTCAATTAGATGTATACAGCAGCGTTGCGGTTGAATTCAATTCCCCAATAAAGTTTAAAAATGTACTTCAATTCATAACCTTCAATCCGCAGGTTGCTGACTTGCAGGCTAATACTGACGAGAGTGGACAGACCTTGTGGCTCGGTGGATATTTTAATCCCGATACTGCCTACACCCTGACCATATCCCCCAATCTGCCGGATAAATGGAATGGTCGCCTCGGTCAGGAGTTTAACCTAAATTTCCATTCAAAACCGCTGGAACCCTCATTGGTAGTCACCACAGGTTCCGATATGATATTTATGACACCAGATCAATCGAGCATCACGATACAAGCCACCAATATTAGTGAGCTGACCTACTCGCTTGGAGCGGTTCCCTTGGAAGATTTTCAGGATTTAATGGCTCCTGGAAATTACGAATTACGCCAAACCTACCACCCAGAGCGTGAGCTCACACTTTTACGGAATTTAGATATCCCGGCTAACCAAAGTACGCCAGTGGAGATCCCGCTCTCCTTAGATGGTGGTCCACTTGCTCCAGGAATCTATTCACTGCGTTTTACTGTGGGTGTTGAATATATCTATCCTGGACCATATCTCCTGATCGTCAGTGATATCAATACCACCCTCAAGCTCAGCGCGACAGATGTGCTGGTTTGGGCAGTAAACCTACAAGATGGCGCAGCTATCGAGAACTCTCCAGTGGTAATCTATTCTGAAAGTGGTGAATCCCTGGCTCAAGGGCAAACTGACGCAGATGGAGTCCTGCACTCCGAAATTCCAATCCGGGAGATGGAAGATATTTATGGCATTTCCTATGCAATCCTTGGAGCACCGGGTGAAGAAAACTTCTCTGCTGCGCTTTCAAATTGGGGACAGGGTTTAGATGGCAGCAGTTTTGGTTATCGGGTTGATTACACTCCCCCACACCTCGAGGGATACCTTTATACCGACCGACCGATCTATCGTCCCGGTCAAATGGTAAACTTTCGGGTGATCCTTCGCCAAACCTATAATGGACGTTATGATCTTCCAGATCAAGCGAATCAAATCCTCAACCTGGTCAATGATTTTGGCGAACAGATCGCCACCTTCGATTTACACCTATCGGAAATTGGGACTGCGCACGGCTTGTATACTTTGCCAGAAGATATTGAACCAGGGGTCTACCGCTTTATCCTCGAAGAAGCTGGTTATTCCAGTGTGGCTTTCCAGGTTGCGGAATACCGAAAGCCGGAGATCGACCTGAAGGTCTCCTTCCCAGCGGATCAATCCTTGGCGGGGGAGAATATTACTGGGAGTGTGACGGCAAATTATTTCTTTGGTGCTCCAGCTGGAGATGTGCCTGTTCAATGGACTTTGCTTCGCAAGCCCGCAAATTTTCATCTGCCTGGCTACCAGGTCGGTAAAGCGGACACGGGTTGGTTATCTGGATTACCCGGACTTTTCTCTTTTGGATTTCAAGAACAAGTTGATCAAGGTGAGGGCAAAACGAATTCCTCAGGGACCTTGGATATTGAACTGAACGTTCCCCTGTCAGACGAGCGCCACCTCTACACACTTGAATCTACCGCAGTTGACGAAAGTGGATTACCCGTCAGCGCGCGTTCAGATCTACTGGTCAATCCCGCAGAGTTCTACATCGGGATCAAACCAGATTCTTGGTCCGGCCGTGTAGCTCGCGAAACAGGTTTTGATATCCAGATTGTGGGTTGGGATCAGGAGCCAGCTGGGGAGCAGTCCTTATCCGCGGATTATAGCAAGATTGTATGGGAGCGGATTGAACCACAGCCAGGTGATTTGCGCGGTTTCCCAGTTTACGAACCTCGCTATACACCAGTGGGCAGTGTAGATTTGGTGACTGGTGAAGATGGAAAAGCCCGGATTGCATTCACTCCATCAGAACCAGGGACTTACCAGCTGCAAGTCAGCGGAATGGGAAGTAAGGGTGAAAATGCAATCACCCAGATTATCTTGTGGGTTGGCGGTCCTGGACAGGCGGAATGGCCGACCTTGCCCAACCAGCGATTACGATTAACCGCGGATAAGAACTCCTACCAGCCTGGAGAAACAGCGCAGGTCTTTGTTCCAAACCCATTTGGCGAGAGTGCAGTTGCTTTAGTGACAACTGAACGGGGCATCTTATTTGAGCATCAAATCCTTCCGGTTAGTGGTTCGGGGTTTGATATTCCTGTCCAATTAGATGATGAGCAATCACCGAATATTTATCTCTCCGTTACCTTGATCAAACCCAATGGTGAAGGAGCAGCTGATTTTCGCCAGGGTTACTTGGCGATACCAGTTGAACCCATCGAGCATACCTTAAATGTTTCACTCACCAGCGAGCCAATTGTGGTAGAACCCGGCGGGGAAATTACCATGAACCTGTTGGTGGTTGATGCTCTGGGGAATCCCGTTGAAGGAGAATTTTCCCTCTCAGTGGTTGATCTGGCGGTGCTTGCACTCGCGGATGCGAACTCGCCAGACATCGTCTCCGCATTTTACGGTGAACAACCGCTGGGAGTTAACACGAGTCTAAGTTTAGCCGGCTCGACACAACTGCAGTCATTTGGTCCAGAAGGTATCGGCGGTGGGGGTGGTGAGCTCGCTCAACCGGTCCAGATTCGCGAAGAATTTCTTGATACAGCTTATTGGAACGC
>DATKXE010000047.1:0-2393 GCA_035529195.1 Anaerolineales bacterium | reverse complement strand
TAGCGATTTGCTATCACGCTTTGATTGATGCGGTTGCGGTCTATGTAGCTATCTCGACCAACCAGGTTTGGACCACTTGGATCGCCTTCTTGATCCTTTTAATCCCCGGCTGGATATTGTTGCTCAGATTGTGGCGAAAGCGGAATAGCGAATTCGCTGCTCTCAATGAAAATGTTACCATTTCTCCTGCCCTGCGAACAACTCTGGGATTATTCATGGCGAATTTGCACAAAGAAATGCTCTACCAATGGCGTACCTGGCGGGTGCTGATCGTGTGTGCAGTCCTGCTTGCATTTGGCATCATCTCACCACTGCTAACAAAATTCACCCCACAATTATTAAGCTCCCTGGAAGGGGCAGAGATGTTCGCGGAACTGATCCCAGAAATGACAATCACGGATTCACTCAACCAGCATATAGAAACGATAACCCAGTTCGGTTTTATCCTGGTCATCCTGGTCGGTATGGGGGCAGTGGCTGGTGAGAAAGAACGGGGTACTGCATCCATTGTACTGAGTAAGCCACTATCGCGGGGGATATTTCTCAACAGCAAGTATTTATCACAAGCCTTGCTTTACCTGTTAGCTTTCATTATCGCAACAGCAGCTGGTTATTACTACACGATCACGCTGTTTGGTCACCTTGATTTTGGAATTTTCTTGAGTATCAACGGGCTGCTGCTGCTCTGGATTCTGGTCATTGCCAGCGTCACCTTACTCGGCAGTACCCTTGGAAATTCAACCGGTGCAGCTGCTGGTTTTTCATTAGCAGGTGCTGTACTGCTGCTAATTGCTGGCAGCATTCCTCGCATCGGTGCCCTGCTTCCTGGTGGACTCCTGGCATGGGCCGGTCAGTTGGGTGCCCAATCTGAGATCACCAGTAATTGGGGAGCAGTAGTCATGAGTATCGTCATTATCACCATCTGTCTGATATCAGCCTTGGGGGTATTTGAGAGGCAGGAACTCCAATAAATCTTCGAGTAGGTCAATGCTGTCTCATAATTAACATAAAAAGTGCGGGTGGTGATCACCCGCACTTGAAGTACCTGTAGTAGCTAATTAAACTGGTTTGGTTTCTAAATCCGGTGAATAATCTCCATAACGTGCCATGGAGTTCAACTTCGCTCGTCGGTAGAATGACTTCTGCCCTGCGGCGACATTGGCTTCTTTCCCAAGCCAGGATTTCAAAGTTTCCTCCTGCAGAGCTCGCCCATATGAAAAACTCAGCTGCCAGGGAAAACCACCGATGGCGTTCATTGCTGAAAGATTCTCAGTGGCTTGCGCGGGGGTCTGCCCACCTGAGAGAAATACGATTCCTGGCACCGCTGGAGGCACTGTACGCATCAAAACGCGGATAGTTGCTTCCGCGACTTCCTGCACACTGGCCTGTTCAGTGCACCCTTTGCCAGCTAGGATCATATTGGGTTTCAGCAGTATGCCTTCAAGTTTCACACCCGCAGCAAACATTTCAGAGAATACTGCATCCAATGTGATGGTGGTAACTTCTTCACAGCGTTCAAGCGTGTGATCGCCGTCCATCAGCACCTCTGGTTCCACAATAGGCACCAATCCCACCTCCTGGCATAAGGCTGCATACTGCGCCAAGCTGGATGCGTTGATCTGATAGCCATACGCTGTAGGAACATCCTTTCCGATCGTATAAACGGTTCGCCACTTGGTGAAGGTTGCTCCCATCTCAACATACTCTGCCAAACGCTCACGCAATCCATCCAGACCCTGGGTGAATTTCTCACCGGGATATAAAGCCAGATCCCGGGTCCCTTTATCGACCTTAACACCGGGATAAATCCCTTTGGAAGATAAAAATTCCGGGAACGGCGTGCCATCCGCAGTTTGATGCCGCATGGTTTCATCAAAGGTGATCACACCTCCAATAAATTCCTCCACTCCCTCTGTAGTGAAGAGCAGCTCCCGGTACACGCGGCGATGCTCCTCTGTGGATTCGATATTGATGCTGTCAAATCGCTTTTTTATGGTCGGAAAACTTTCGTCTGCTGCCAGAACACCTTTTCCTGGTGCCACGATTCCACGGGCAACAGCTTCCATCTTTTGTAAGTCCATTACATACAACCTCCTGATATGGTGAATGAAGAGGATCACTTAATCTCAATCCTCTAGTATTCATTGCATTTGGAATGAAATATAAAATCGGCATCAATTTTATCATGACGCCCCCATCCTTCACAGGTTATTGGTACAGATCTGATCAGCAGGTGCAGTTTTCCATCATCTTTTGTTTGGGAATCGATCAACAATGATCACGTATGAGAATTTATAAACCATTCTCCCTGCTCGCTTCACCGATAGATCATTGGAATATCGCTTTATAACCATTATTCAGTTTATAATGGATCGCTATTCAACACAGCATAC
>DATKXE010000046.1:0-5404 GCA_035529195.1 Anaerolineales bacterium | reverse complement strand
GAAGTGAATGAAAAAACCCGCCAATCGTACCAGGTAAAAACCGGTCTGCCTCTGGTTGGAGTGCGCATCCGGGTGGTGGATGAGCATGGAAACGATGTCCCCCGGGATGAAAAATCGATCGGCGAGATCGTGGTTCGGGGGAATCAGGTCATGAAAGGATATTTAAAGGATCCTGAAGCAACTGAAGCCGCGATCGTCGATGGCTGGTTACTCACTGGTGATATGGCGGTGGTGGATGAGGAGGGTTATATCACCATTGTGGATCGCAAGAAAGATATCATCATCTCAGGTGGGGAGAATATTTCCTCTGTTGAAATTGAAAAAGTGATTCAAGATCACCCCGCCGTTTTCGAGGTGGTGGTGATCGGTGTCCCCGACGAGAAATGGGGCGAGGTACTGAAAGCGCTGGTGGTATTAAAACCAGGTGAAATGGCAACAGAAACAGAAATCATCGATCATGTGAGAGGTAATCTCGCCAGATTTAAAGCCCCCAAATCAGTTGAGTTCAAGAACGAATTTCCAAAAGGGGGAACTGGGAAGATCTTAAAGCAGGAATTGAAGAAAGCGTATTGGGCTGGATTGAATAAGAAGGTACACTGAAGGATATCAGTGCTGCAACTCTTATTTAGAAGCAACAAACGAAATTATTGATTGATTGTCTGTAATTATATAAAGGGTTGTTGGATGAATGACAAACAGCAGCAGATAAATAGGTCGGAAGGATTTTCAGCCTCCCAAGCGATCATTGACCGGGATGATGCCTCAGTTGCCTCAACGATCTACCGCTACACAGATATTGTCTTCCAGCGAGGTGAGGGCGTATACCTTTACGATTTTGAAGGTCGGCAGTATCTAGATTTTGTCTCTGGAATCGCAACAATGAACGTCGGTCATTGCCACCCGCAGGTGGTGGAAGCGATCTGCGACCAGGCCCAGACGCTGATTCACGGCGCCAGTCACGTGGGTTTCCTGGAGCCGTATGTGGATATGCTCGAAGCGCTTAAGGATGCAGCTCCCGGTGAATTGAAATCCGGAAAAGGTATTTTAGTTAACAGCGGATCAGAAGCGGTGGAGACAGGCATAAAATTAGCCCGTTACGTGACCGATCGCGCGATGATCATAGCCTTTACGGATAGCTTCCATGGAAGATCGATGGGAGCATTGGCGCTGACCGCCAGCAACACCCTCTTTCGCCGGCGTCTTTCCGGTCTGCTGCCGGGAGTTCATCACACCCCCTACCCTTATTGTTTTCGCTGTCCCCTGAAGCACGAATCAGCGGATGATTGCCAGCTGGCCTGCTTGAACCTGGTAGAAAAGGCACTTGAGACTGTTGTTCCCCCTGAAGACCTGGCGGGAATCGTCTTCGAACCGATCGCCGGTGAGGGAGGCTATATTGTCCCGCCAGATGGATTCCTGGCGGGATTGCGGGAAATCTGCGACCGGGTTGGCGCGCTGCTGATCGTCGATGAAGTGCAGACTGGACTGGGACGCACCGGGAAGATGTTCGCTGTCGAGCATTGGGATGTGGAACCTGATGTCATTTGCCTGGCTAAAGCATTGGGGGGCGGATTGCCGTTGGGTGCAGTATTGGCAAAGGGAGAAATCATTGATCAGTGGCCGCCAGCTGCTCAAGGAACTACTTTCGGCGGCAACCCAATTGCCTGCCGGGCTGGCTTGGCAACACTCAAAATTATCCAAGAACAGGATTTAATGGTAAATGCTGTCGAAGTAGGAGAATTCATCCAGACTCGTTTTCGAGGAGCCCAAGAAGATTTGGCGATTATTGGAGACGTAAGAGGAAAAGGACTGATGGTTGCAGTGGAGCTGGTAAATTCTGATGGCAGCCCCGCAGTTGAGATCATCAAAGCGGTGATCAAAGACATGGGAAACAATGGTATCGTGCTGACGAAATGCGGTGCCAGCGCCTTGCGTTTTGCCCCTCCGTTGATCATCAGCAAAGAACAAGCTGGAGCAGGAGTGGATATCATCCTTTCGGTACTTGGCAGCCACCAATGGAAATAATTTTTCCGTTCGTAGAAACCAAGACCATCAGGAATCAAAATATTAATATTAGGAGATAGAAATGTCAGCAGAAATGTATGAAAAATTAGCTCAATCAGTGATCGAGGGTGAACCGGATGATGCAGAAGAGCTGGCCAAGCAAGCACTTGACCAGGGTCTTGATCCTTTGGCTTGCGTTAATGAGGGTTTAACCAAAGGCATTCAGCAGGTTGGAGCGCTGTTTGCAAGCGGAGAATATTTTTTGCCGGAGCTGATCATCGGTGCAGAGGCGATGAAAAGAGCCTTGGCAGTGCTTGAGCCAGCCATGGCCGGGGACCAATCCAGGGAGGTGGTTGGCACAGTCGTAATAGGTACTGTTGAAGGAGACATGCACGAGATCGGAAAAACATTAGTCGGAACGATGCTGATTGCGAATGGATTTAAAGTCATCGATCTTGGTGTTGATCTGAGTGCAGATAAGTTTGTCGCCGCAGTGAAAGAAAACAATGCCGATATCGTCGGAGCTTCAGCCTTGCTGACCACCACCATGCTGCAGCAGAAAAAAATAATTGAAGCCCTCGCAGCAGAGGGTCTCAGCGACAAGGTGAAGGTCATGGTCGGTGGCGCACCTGTCACGGAGAGCTATGCCTTGGAGATCGGTGCGGATGGTTATGCTGAAGACGCGATTTCTGCGGTCGATCTTGCTTTCCGGTTAATTGATGCACCAGCCTAGTATGCGAATATTTTTTGCAGAAGAAAACATTCCCAGGAGAATGAGATGATCCAATTGAATGAAAGAAAAGCCAGCATCCAGCCAATAAAATCGAAATTAAAGATCAGCATCCTTGACGATCAGGAAATCCGCCAGATCAATGAGAACACCCGCGCGGTGTTGGCAGAAATCGGGATCGAATTTCCATCTGAAAAAGCGCTCAAAATTTTTGCGGATGTGGGAGCGGAGGTCGATTTCGAAAAACAACTGGTCAAGATCCCAGCGGATTTGCTTGATAAATATTTGGCCACCTCCCCGCGTCAATATACGATGGCAGGTCTGCGTCCGGAGCTTGACGTTCCTGTCGGCAATGGCGAAGGCACTTATTTCTACTGCAGCGGTGAGGCGCCAAAGATCGTCGATTCCGAAACCGGTGAACGCCGGCTGTCGGTAAAAAAGGATATCGCAAATCATGCGCGCATCGCCGATTATTTGCCAATCGTTTCATTGTTATGGCCGTCGGTCAGTGCCAGCGATAAAGGTGCTACCTCCCCACTTCATGGTCTTGAGGCCTGCTACAACAGTACTGAAAAGCATGTCGAGTCTGAATCGGTGATGGATGAAATTTCAGCCCGCTACGCGGTTGAAATGGCAGTCGCCATCGCTGGTAGTAAGGAGAATCTGCGTGAACGTCCAGTGCTCTCGCAGCTGCTGTGCTGTATCGCACCATTGGCGCAGGATAAAGGGGGTATTGAAGCTGCCATGGTCTTCGCTGAGAATGGAATCCCGGTCGGGTTTATGTCGATGCCCACCCTGGGTCTTACAGCCCCTCCGTACCCTGCCGGATCTCTCACACTGGCCATGGCAGAAACTCTGAGCGGTATCATGCTCACCCAGATCATCAACCCTGGTGTAGGGAACTATATCTCAGTCAATCCAGGGATTATTGACCCCCGCACAGGGGTCTATTTCATGGGTTCGAGTATCGCTCAAATTACCAATGTTGGCAGTATCCAGATGTCACATTCAAATGGTATCCCTGTGCTTGCCTGTCATTCCTTCGGGGGCAGCCAGTATGAACTCGGAAACTGGCAAGCCGGGTACGAAAACCTGTACTCACACTTCCTGGGGGTGATGGCTGGCGCGGACATGTCTTTCGGTCCGAGCGGAATGTACGAAGCCGTAAGCGTACTCGATCACCCGCGCATCCTTTTCGATCGTGAAATCCTGAAAACTATCGACGAGATCACCGATGGGATGGAGGTGGATGCAAAAACGCTTTCTTTTGACATGATCAAAAAGATAGGGCATCACAACGCCTATATCGGACATAAAGAATCTGTTAAAGCTTACCGAACAATGATGCGGCGTGACTCAATCCTTTATGAGGACGGATCTGCTGAAGGTCGCAAATGGCGCGATCCGGTGGATGTCGCCCGTGAAACCGCAAGCTGGATCCTGGAGAACCATAAACCTGAACCGCTATCTGAGGATGTGAAAAATGAGGTCCGTCGGATTGTGGAAGCAGCCGACCAGGATGAAAATTTGGCGAATGCGGTTAGAGGTCATTAGGCAACAAATCGGATGATGGTATGACATCTTCTCCCGGAATTGGAACCACACTGCGAGATATCCGAGTTTTGGACTTGACCCGGAATCTCGCAGGTCCCTACTGCACCATGATCCTTGGTGATATGGGCGCGGATGTAATTAAGATCGAACGCCCTGAATATGGGGATGATACCCGCAGGTGGACTCCACCGACCTGGAATGGTGAAAGCACGACTTTTTTAAGCGCCAACCGCAACAAACGCAGCCTGGCGGTCGACATAAACGCATCTGAGGGTTTGGATATCCTCAAGAAGCTGGCATACCAGGCCGATGTGCTGGTGGAAAGTTTTAGACCAGGCTCTTTAGGCAAGCGCGGGCTGGGTTACGAAGATCTCAAATTAGTTAATCCAGGATTGATTTATTGCTCGATTTCGGGGTATGGAAGTGCGGGACCCTCCCGGAACAGCCCTGGTTATGATCCCATCATGCAGGCTTCAACAGGTATCATGGATATGACCGGTGAACCGGATCGAGAACCTGTTCGCCTTCCAATTGCCGTGAATGATATGGGAGCTGGTTTATGGGCCGTGATCGGGATCCAATCTGCATTAATGACCCGACACGCTACTGGAAAGGGTTCTTTGATTGAAACCAGCCTATTCGAGACTGCAGCCTGGTGGATGAATTATCATATCTCAGGATACTTGGCGACTGGGGAGGCACCGGTCCGCTGTGGTACGGGTACTCCTTTTATCGCTCCTTATGAGGTGTTTCCTGCTGCAGATGAAGGCTTGCTGGTTTGCGTGGGAAATGACAACCTTTTCCGCAGCTTTGTAGAAGAGCTGGGGATACCTGATTTGGCGAACGATGGACGCTTTGCCACCAATCCACTGCGTGTAGTCAATCGAGAGGAACTGCGTGAGCTGATTAGCGAACGTTTCAAATCTCGCCCAGCTCTCGAATGGGAAGAAAGGTTAAATGCCAGATCAATTCCGTGCAGCCGGATTCTGAGCGTGGCCGATCTCGTTCAAAACGAGCAATTTAGAGCATTACAACTTTTAGAAGATAGCCCACATCCTTCCATACCGGATCTTCGTCTAATCAATCTTCCGGTGACCCAGAATAAGGGCCGGGCCGCTC
>DATKXE010000045.1:0-6682 GCA_035529195.1 Anaerolineales bacterium | reverse complement strand
TCAAGATCAAGGCGGATCATGGCGGCACCCACCACACACGGGACACCAAACTGCCGAGCCACAACTGCTGCGTGAGAAGTTGCGCCTCCTTCGCTGGTCAGAATCCCCTTTGAAGCCAGCATTCCGTGAACATCATCTGGTTTCGTAAAAGGCCGCACCATGATCACATCCTGGCCTTCTTCTTTGGCCATACGTTCGGCAGTATCTGCATCGAAATAAACCTGCCCGACAGCAGCACCGGGGGAAGCATTGACACCAGAAGCGTACATGCTTCCAATCTCCCGAGCCTCATCCTGTGCCTTGATATCGAATTGTGGGTGCAGCAGCGTATCAACATCATCCGGCAATACTCGTAGGACGGCTTCTTCTTTCGATATCAGTCCCTCATTTGCCATATCAACGGCAATTTTTACCGCAGATTTAGCAGTCCGTTTACCGGTGCGTGTTTGCAGCATCCATAATTTATTTTTTTCGATAGTAAACTCAACATCCTGCATATCTCGATAATGAAGCTCCAGCTTTTTACAGATTTGTAGAAATTCATTATAGGCAGCTGGCATCTCTTTTTCAAGATTGGTGATCTTTTCTGTGTTGCGTATCCCAGCAACAACATCTTCACCTTGAGCGTTCAGCAGGTAATCCCCATAAAGCGTCCTATCGCCAGTGGCTGGATCGCGTGTGAATGCGACACCGGTCCCAGAATCCCAACCCATGTTTCCAAACACCATGGTCTGGATATTGACAGCCGTACCCAGATCATGTCGGATTCCAGCGGCATTGCGGTAATCCACAGCCCGCTTTCCATTCCAAGACTTAAAGACCGCTTCAGTAGCTAAGCGCAGCTGGTCATATGGATCCTGGGGAAAATCAAACCCCATGTGTTCTTTGACCACAGCCTTGAATTTTTCAACCAGATTCTTCCAATCCTGCGCGGTTAGCTCCGTATCGGACTCGATCCCCTTCTTCTCCTTGTACTCATCCATCGGATCTTCGAACGCTTCATCATCTATACCAAGTACTACCTCTCCGAACATCTCCACCAGCCGGCGATATGCGTCGTAGACGAAAGTCTCATCTCCGGTCAATTCCGCCATTCCAGCGGCCGTCTCATCATTGAGACCGATGTTTAGAACGGTATCCATCATGCCTGGCATTGAGAATTTTGCTCCAGAGCGGCAGGATACCAGGAGCGGATTGCTTGCATCCCCGAATGTTTTACCTGTTGTTGCTTCAACTTGTGTCAAAGCTGCCAACTCCTGGTCCCACATCCCGGCTGGAAATGTTCCTTTTTCAGCCAAATAAGCATTGCAAGCTTCCGTGGTTACCGTAAAACCGGGTGGTACAGGTACACCAGCCCGAGTCATATCCGCCAAACCAGAACCTTTGCCGCCCAGCAAAGCGCGCACATCTTCCCAATCCCCTCCAACAGTCTTTTGAGCGAGTTCGACCTCGCTAAAAGTGTAAACCCATTTCTTGTCAGTCATCCTGACCTCCTCAATCGATATTATTATGCTTGCTCAGTTAGCGCCATTAACTGCCTGGCACAATGATCCAGGGTATTTAAGGCATTCGCTAATTGATATTTAACCAGGTATGGGAAGTTAACTTCACAAACTGGGTGTGCGTCAAAACACACACGAATTATAGTTTACCACTCGGCAGGGATTTTCACAAAATGTATTTTGTCAGTACAATAGGTGATAATCAGCATCAATTAACGGCCAAAATCAACGCATCGAAACAAGCCAATTACTCTGAAATTCTTAGGTAGCCCATAGTTTCATCGCTCGTGTTAGGTGCTAAACGTGACCAAATCTGACGAAATTCTGGAAATAAAGAAGCGCATCACACTAATAGAGGCACAATTGGCTGAGCTCGCAGCTCGGCTGCCAGCCCACTCAATTTCACCCAACATGATTGCAGAAATGGACCTGCTGGATGAAAAAATTAAAGCAGAGAAATTTCGCCTTGAAGCCCTCCAGACCGCGGGCGATAATTCCTGAAATCTGTATCCATTGATTTTAAGATTCGCTGATCAATCCAGGTGTGAGTCTCTTTTACATTACCCACATATCGAACAACATTAAATAACCTTCACGGACACAATCAAGTCCGACTTGATCCAGGGTATCTTCTCCAGCATTGAGATTTGTAATTAATATTGTAATTTTTTCTATATTTGCAATATTGATAGGAGATATTAATTGACTTGACCCCCCGGATCGTGCTAAAATCATAGCGATCCGATAAAGGCAAACCCGGTGAAAGCTGGGGACGCAAAGCCATGGGTCTAAGACCATTCATGTGATGGTTATGATCGCCAGGCCGCCGAGATCGTTGACAGGTATATTGTCTGCGTATCTAAGGCTTGGTTATCCCAGGCCTTTTTGCTATCTAGGAGAAACAGAATGAAAATTCAAAACTCAATCACGCGGTACTCCGGTCTCATCCTGGTACTGATCCTGCTGGTTTCATTCACAGCAGTCGCCCCTGCCCCTCAGTCTGAGATGGGCTCATTCATCGTCAGGGGAACGGATTTGGATGCTGTTGCGAATTTGATTACAAACTATGGGGGCCAAGTTACATCAGAATTGAATGTGATCAACAGCCTGGGTGCTATTTTGCCCGTTCGTGCTGTGTCGAAGCTGCGTGCCGAACCGGAGATCAGTGCTATTTCCTCTAATGCCTCGGTCGAGATGACCGATAACGGAAAAGACAGCAATCCAGCTCCTGCCAGTGATTATCCGGATTTAGTCGGGGCAGATTTGGTTTGGGATGCTGGTGTTACCGGGGAAGGTGTCACAGTAGCTGTAGTCGATACGGGATTAAGCAACCATCCTGGTTTGCTGAATAAAGTCAAGGGTGTCCCGCTTAATCGGATCGCTGCCTGGGTAGATTTTGTAGAGGGCAGCAATTCTCCGCGCGATCCTCATGGTCATGGAACTCATATCGCTGGAATCATCGCCAATGCTCAAGAAGGTCCAGATGATGAATGGAATGGGGTCGCCCCCGGAGTGCGTTTAGTTGGGGTGCGGGTTCTTGATGAGTTCGGTTTCAGTGATTATGAGAAAGTCATCCTTGGCATTCAATGGGTGATTGACCACAAAGACGAATACAACATCCGGGTAATGAATCTCTCGCTTGTTTCGGACGCAGAAGTTCCTTACTGGTTTGACCCCCTCAACGAGGCGGTTATGCAAGCCTGGGCAAACGGTATCACGGTGGTTGTTGCAGCTGGAAATGGTGGTGCAGAACCGATGACCATTGGTGTACCCGGGAATAATCCTTATGTGATTACTGTAGGTGCTTTCACCGATAATCACACGCCAGAGGACTGGAGCGACGACTATCTGGCACCATTTTCCGCTGCTGGTCCAACTTTGGATGCCTTTACAAAACCAGACGTCTTGGCTCCCGGTGCCCATATGGTATCAACGATAGCCAAGCACAGCACACTGACGGAGGAACATCCTGAAAGTTTGCTGCCGCACAAATATTTCTGGATGGCTGGCACATCACAGGCATCTGCAGTAGTTTCGGGACTCGCAGCTCTCACTTTGGCCCACAATCCAGATTTGACCCCGGATGAAGTTAAATATCGCCTGATGGTCACTGCTTTACCATGGGTAAATGTTGAGACCACGGAAGCACTGTACAGCATGTGGCAGCAAGGAGCTGGGCGGGTAAATGGACCAGATGCAGTCTTTGCTGATGTAGCCGGCACCGCGAATGCAGGGCTGGATATTTGGGCAGACTTGGCGGGTGATGAACATTTCGAAGGTTGGACATATTTTGATGATGCAAGTGGAGAATTTCGCTTACGCGGGGAATACGAAGATTGGACTGGTGGATACGGGGCCTGGGCTGGTGAATATGGTCCCTGGACAGGCGGTTATGGGGCTTGGGCGGGTGGTTACGGGGCTTGGGCAGGCGGTTATGGAGCATGGGCAGGTGGCTACGGCGCATGGGCAGGTGGCTATGGCGCTTGGGCAGGTGGCTATGGGGCTTGGGCGGGTGGTTATGGCGCTTGGGCAGGTGGTTATGGGGCTTGGGCGGGTGGTTATGGGGCTTGGGCGGGCGGATATGGGGCTTGGGCCGGTGGTTACGGGGCTTGGGCCGGTCACGATGGAGCCTGGGCTGGTTCTTTCCCCGATCAAGGTATAGCCGGATATACTCCTTATGGAGCGGAAAATCAAGAAACCCCTTGGACCGGCAATTGGGTTGATTTCGATGGATGATCGAA
The DNA here is from genome assembly GCA_035529195.1 of Anaerolineales bacterium. Classification (GTDB taxonomy): domain Bacteria; phylum Chloroflexota; class Anaerolineae; order Anaerolineales; family UBA4823; genus PFL25. The sequence goes on along the minus strand of DATKXE010000045.1, from coordinate 2,439 downwards.
CGATCTAACCGTTTCCCGATAAATTTAGCTGGGAAGCAAATTTATCGATGATGAAAGCGGGCTGGGAAATTCCCAGCCCGCTTTCAATTCGGTGTGTTGATTACTCCGCAAGTTTTGCTGTCAATTGATTTGTTCGTGCCTCATGCAGCGGTTGCTTCTAAATGCGCATCGACCCGTTCTAATTCTTTTTCCGCACCAACCTCAATGAAGATTTCTTTTGCATGTCCAAAGTGTTTTTGTGCACTCGCTGGTTTATTGTGGTCAAGTGCCAGGAGACCCATTTCATACGCAGTGCGAGCAGATTCTAATTTCTCCAAGGCTATCTGGAAAATATCAGCACTTTCTTGCAGGTACTGGTCCGCTTGATCCAGATTTCCTTGCCGGCGAGCGATAGAACCCTGCAAACGAAGTACGCGCCCAGATTGTACAGAATCACTCGTTAAATCGGCACCTTCATCGTTTAACCGAGACCTCGCCAGGATGCTCCATTGATTTGCGGTTTCGATTTTCCCCCAAGCCAAATAATTTTCAGCCCGATAACAGAGCGCATCGACCAGATTATCTTGAGCACCCAGCTCTTCGAAAATCTTCTGGCTCTCATCTAATAATTCTTCAGCCTGTTCATATCCCCCTCCGGCACTCTCCAACCTTCCCAAATACATATCTGCCAAACCTAGATAGAATCGGTGACCGATTCTCTGCGAAATGGTTATTGCTGTTTTAAGATGATGCTGAGCCGATTCATAATCACCGAGATCATATTTAACTAATCCGAGATTTATATTTGCCAGAGCAATCCCTTCTGTATCTCCAACTTTTTCAAGCAGAGCGATGCTCTGGTAGAAATTTGCCTCCGCATCGAGCAGGTCCCCCGACATCAATCCAAGTAATCCCAAATTATTATACAAACGGGCTTCTCCAGATAGATCCCCCAGTATTTTTCTCAATTCCAGGCTTTCTCTAACATAAAGAGCAGCCTGTTTATATTCCCTTAATTGGTAAGATACCGCACCCAAGCGATTATTGATGGATGCAACAACACTTAATTCCTCACTCCCCAAAACTAAAGTCAATGCTGTTTGGAGTGCTGTATGTGCTTCTTGGAAATTTCCCCTTAAAAATAATATCCAGCCTCTATCATTCAGAATCTGAGCTTTGGCGACTGGAGAAGAATTTCCACCTGCTTGCAGTGTTTCGCTAGCTAACTCAAGCTGTTCGAGGGCATGGTCAAATTCCCCCTGTCGCTCAAAGGTGATGGCGATCTTGCGATAAACAACGTTCAGTTCGAAACCAGAAACTTTATCGCTCGGATTAATATTGGAATTAACGATTTCGTGGTAACAGTTGCGAGCTCCAGCATACTCACCGATAAAAACCAGTACATCTCCAAGACCCATCCAAACTTGCCAGCCTTGTTCCACACTGTGCTCGGTCTCAGGGAGCAAGTTCTTAGCTTCCTCAAAATACCGTTGAGCTTGTAGATTCGCGTATTCCCGGGCAGATTTGCGACCCGCGAGGATTAGATAATGCAGGGCTTTCTCTAGATATTCACTGCGTAGATAATGACCGGCCAAAACCTCAACCTGACTCTCCAATTGGTCTTCGTAAACCTGCTCAATAGATTTCGCAACGAGGCCATGCAATCTGTTCCGATCCCTGCGCAACAGCGTCCGATAAACTGCATCGGATGTCAGCACATGACGGAAAAGATAACCCTGATATCCTTGCTCCGGTGCTGGGAAAATGAACGCTTTCTCCTCTAATGAGGATAACAGCTGGTTCAACTGAACCTTATCACTATCATTCAATACTAATTTCAGCAGTTCGGTATTAAATTCTTTGCCAATGACGGACGCGGTTTGCAGTAGGTTGCGCTGAATAGGGGTTAATCGGTCAAACCGGGTCAGAATCAAATCTTGCAGGTTATCCGGAACTTCAAGATCAAGATTGACCTCTGGGTCCAACACCCAGCTCTCGCCTTCAAGTACTAATATCTGCTTGTCGATCAGCATGCGCAAAGTCTCTTCGATATAGAAGGGTACTCCAGAGGCTCTAATTACTATTTGTGACCGGATTTGCTCAGGCATATCTGGCATATCAAGTAAACCAAATAGCAGTTCATCGCTTTGTTCTTCTGACAATGAATCCAGGTGGATGACGGAACAGCATTCTTTTAAATGCTGTTGGGATAGTTCCAGAATTTCTTCCAGTTTATCTTCCACAATCGGCCTGGTGATTGCCAAAATCATCACTGATCGATCATCAATCGCCTCGACCAGGAAAGATAATAAGTCCAATGAGGTTTCATCTGCCCAATGTAAATCCTCTAGAATTAATACCAGTGGTTGTTGATCCGCCAATGCTAAAAGCAAATTCCGTACAGCAATGAAGTTTTGTTGACGCAATTGTTCGGCATCCAAATAATTCAATCGCTGTGAG
>DATKXE010000044.1:0-3009 GCA_035529195.1 Anaerolineales bacterium | reverse complement strand
TTTGCCTCTATATGATTATTCCATCAGCAGGACTGCTTCATTGGTGCTGCATAATAATCCCGATAGTAAAGTCTCAGAATCATTATAGACTCAATGTTGATTAGATTACAATCTCACTCCTGGCAAGTGATATCTGATCAGCTACCAATGAACTTTACCCATAATGGCCCTTACTGCAGCGGTAACAACCTGATCCTGCACAGCCCGGATATCGCCTAACTGTACCTGGAAGCGGATGAATGGGTTCGAGGTGCAGCTGAAAACTGATCTAATTCTTCTAAGGTTAACTCAAATAAGATAAAATTCCGTAATCATATCTGAAAGTCTCTTTGGAAAGGTTTTTGGCGAGGAAGAAACCAGGTGCGTAAATTCCTTTTTAAGTTAATTGTTCCCGCATACGTCCTTTTATTGTTGGTTGCCTGTACGTTTAATATCGGCAGCCCAAGCAGGCTGCCTGATCCACCGGCCCCAACTGCGATTGCCCTCCTGGAGACCGCAGCGCCGCTGCCTGATGTTCCTGGCAAAGCGATCGCTTTACCGCCTGGATTTGAGATATCCGTTTTCGCTGATGGGTTAGACGGACCGCGCATGATGACCACAGGTCCGGATGGTCAGGTCTTTGTTGCAGAGCGCGGTGCTGGGAAAATTCTGCGCCTGCCAGATGTGGACCAGGATGGTAAGGTTGACCAGGTTGAGATCGTGGCAGAAGGTCTGGATGCACCCAGCAGCCTGGCTTTTTACCAGGATGGCAGCCTGTATGTGGGAGAGACGACGCGCGTACTGCGTTTCCCAGCGCTGGGCGAAAAGCAGTCATTCGACCAGCCGCAAGTGGTCATTGATGATCTCCCAAGCGGCGGCCATAACACGCGCACCGTGTTGTTCAGCCCTAATTATTCCGATTTATTCGTTTCGATCGGTTCTTCCTGCAATATTTGCGAGGAAGATGACCAGCGCCGCGCTGCCATCATGCGTTACAATCCGGATGGCAGCGCGGGACGAGTTTTTGCCGCCGGACTGCGCAATGCGGTCGGCATAACTTTTCGCCCTGGTACTGATGAACTGTGGGCGACCAATAATGGGCGCGATTTCCTGGGTGATGATTTGCCTCCTGAGACGGTCTATCTCGTCCAGGAAGGCAAGCATTATGGCTGGCCTCGCTGTCATTCGGGGCGCATCAGCGACCCTGATTTCGGGTCTCCATCAGCCTGCCAGGACATTGAATCGCCAATGGTTGAAATGCAGGCCCACTCTGCCCCGCTGGGGTTGGAATTCTACTCAGGTAAGGCTTTTCCAGGCGAGTACCAGGGTGATTTGTTTGTCGCTTTTCACGGCTCCTGGAACCGGAGCAGTCCGGTAGGGTATAAGATCGTACGAATTCCAATGCAGAGGGATACAATTGGAGAAATTGAAGATTTCGCCGCCGGATGGTTGGAAAACGGCTCCAGCTGGGGACGCCCGGTGGATGTTTTTACTGCACCGGATGGCAGTTTGTTGGTCTCTGATGATGCTGGAGGCCGGATATACCGGATATACTTTGCGGGAAGATAAGCAGCTTTTCCGGCATAACAAATTACAGGAGTGATAACATGGGTAATGAGGGTGGCTTCTATATTGGACGGGATTTCGATCCCCAGAGCGGCGATACGACAACACAGGCAACACATTACGATCCGCATGATTTAACCACCCACGCAGTTGTGGTTGGGATGACTGGCTCCGGAAAAACCGGCCTGTGTGTGGATGTCATGGAAGAAGCAGCACTCAAGGGTGTACCGGCGCTGATGATTGATCCCAAGGGTGATATCACCAACCTGCTGCTGCATTTCCCGGATCTGGCGCCCCAGGATTTTCAACCCTGGATTGATGCCGATCAAGCTCGCCGGGAGGATAAATCGGCGGAAGAGGTCGCGGCGTCGACTGCAGATCTCTGGCGCAGTGGATTGGCAAAATGGGATATTCAAGGGGATAGGCTGCAGGCTCTGAAGGATGCAGCCCAATTCACGATCTACACACCCGGCTCTGATGCTGGAATCCCGGTCAGTATATTGGCCTCCCTGGAGGCACCCCCCATCCCCTGGGATGGAAACGAAGAACTCTTACGGGAGAAAATCTCGGCCACCGTCACTGCCGTGCTGGGCCTGGTTGGTATGCGCGATGTTGATCCGGTACGCTCCCGGGAGCATATCTTATTGGCTAATATCTTTGAATCCGCCTGGAGCCAGGGAAAAGGTCTCGATCTCGGCGAATTGATTCTGCAAACCCAGAACCCGCCCTTTTCTAAGCTGGGTGTCTTCGATGTCAACACTTTCTTTCCTGAAAAGGAGCGTTTCGAACTGGCGATGCTGCTCAATAATATCCTGGCCGCGCCATCCTTTCAGGTCTGGTTGGAAGGGGAACCGCTTGACATCCAGGGATTACTTTATACACCCGATGGCCGCCCGCGCCACAGCATTTTTTATATAGCCCATTTGCCAGATGCTGAGCGCATGTTCTTTGTCACGCTGCTTTTCTCAGCCATGGAAGCCTGGATGCGATCCCAGGCAGGAACGACGAGCTTGCGTTCGCTGATGTACTTCGATGAAATATTTGGCTACCTGCCGCCGACCCAGAATCCGCCCTCCAAGGGACCCATGCTGCGCATGCTCAAGCAGGCGCGCGCTTTCGGGGTTGGCCTGGTGCTGGTGACCCAGAATCCGGTTGACCTGGACTATAAAGGTCTCTCAAATACGGGCACCTGGTTCATCGGGAAATTACAAACCGACCAGGATAAGCAGCGTTTATTGGACGGCTTGCAGGGCGCCTCACCAAATATGGACAGGCAGGCATATGACAGGCTGATCTCATCTTTAGGGAAGCGGGTCTTCCTCTTGCATAATGTGCATGAGAAAGAACCGCGGCTATTCCAAACCCGTTGGGCGATGAATTACCTGGCAGGACCGCTTACTCGTTCCCAAATCCCAGCTGCGAACCTGCTTTCCGGCAGGCAGTTTGCCGCGGATGCGAGCCAGG
>DATKXE010000043.1:0-2798 GCA_035529195.1 Anaerolineales bacterium | reverse complement strand
GTGACCCTGGGCGAGGAAGGTTCTATCATCTACTATCAGGAAAAGGAATCAAGGATCCCTGTGGTGCCTCCACAGCAGATCAACGATCCGACGGGAGTGGGTGATGCCTTCCGCGGTGGGTTCCTTTCTGGCTATGCTCAGGGCTGGGAATTGGAAACGTGTGCGCAGATGGGTTCAGTTGCCGCGGCTTTCTGTCTGGAGCAGGAAGGACCCAGAGGACACTCATTCACTCCTTCTGCCTTTGTGGCTCGATTTCGCGAGAACTTTGATGACCAAGGCCAATTAGATGTTTTATTGAATTCATGAATATCATTTGAGCAGGAATAAACTAGTAAATATATTTGGAGATAATTATGCAGAATTACGATGTTAAGGATATCAAAATTGCAGAAGGTGGTCGCAGAAGGATCGACTGGGCAGAGCGCGAGATGCCGGTACTGAGGTTGATCCGTGAACGCTTCGCAAAAGAGCGACCTCTTAAAGGACTGCGGATTTCAGCTTGTTTACACGTCACAACCGAAACTGCAAATTTGATGCATACCCTGCACGATGGAGGGGCAGAGGTGGTCTTAACTGCCTCCAACCCGCTCTCTACTCAGGATGATGTAGCAGCGTCATTGGTCACTCACTACGAGATCCCTGTCTTTGCAATCAAGGGCGAAGACAATGTTACTTATTACAAGCATATCAATGCCGCCCTGGATTTCGGTCCGAACATAACCATGGATGATGGTGCTGATTTGGTGAGCACGCTGCACAAGGACCGGCGTGAAATGCTGGAAAATGTGATCGGCGGCACTGAGGAGACAACCACAGGAGTGATTCGGCTGCGGGCTATGGCAGCGGATGGTGCTTTGGAATTCCCTGTAATTGCTGTTAACGATGCCATGACCAAACATCTTTTCGACAACCGCTACGGGACAGGTCAATCCACTATTGATGGTATCGTCCGAGCAACAAATGTCCTGTTGGCAGGAAAGAACTTCGTTGTGGCAGGATATGGTTGGTGCGGACGCGGTCTCGCCATGCGGGCGCGCGGCATGGGTGCCAATGTGATCGTGACCGAAGTTGATCCCCTCCCCGCATTGGAAGCCTTGATGGATGGTTTCCGGGTTATGCCAATGGCTGAAGCTGCTGCGATCGGTGATATCTTTGTCACATTGACTGGCGATATCAATGTCATCGATAAGCATCATTTTGAAGCCATGAAAGATGGTGCCATTGTAGCTAACTCGGGACATTTCAATGTCGAGATAAATATCCCCGCGCTGGAGGAAATGGCGCAAGAAAAACGACTTGTGCGCCCGTTTGTGGAACAATATATTCTTGATGATGATCACAGTATCAATATTCTGGCTGAAGGCCGCTTGATCAATCTGGCCTCCGCAGAAGGTCACCCCGCCAGCGTTATGGATATGTCTTTTGCCAACCAGGCATTAAGCCTGGAATACATGGTGAAAAATGTGCAGACACTGCAAAAGCAAGTGTACGGTGTGCCGGAAGAGATTGACCGGGACATCGCCCGCTTAAAACTGGCGGCGATGAAAGTTGATATTGATTCCCTGACCGAGCAACAGATTGCTTATCTAAATTCTTGGGAAGAAGGAACGTAACCTATAGACCCTTGAGTGGATAGTTCTAAATATATTAGCCTACATTTGCGCTTTTCTTGAGCAAATTTAGGCTAATTTTGTTGTGTGAATATTTATTAAGATATTGAGGATATGCCTGGTTTGGGGAATTGAAATCGAAATCTGTAGATAGTTCTCAATGATTCTTTACGTCAAACTTGATGGGGTCTGCTTGCTGGAAAATAAATCAGGGGGAAATGATCAGAGGGATGTAGTTGTAATTCGGGCGGTAGAACCAGAAAAGGGTGTAAGGGGAAATGTTCCCTGCCATATCGGAGGCACGAATGGAGATCTGATTCCAGCCATAATTCAGGCTGTTCCCATCGATAGTAATCACATATGGAGCCTGGCAATCTTCACCCAGCTGAATGTGCTGCTCAATTCTGGCGTCCCATCTAATGAAATTAACACAATTCACTTGAAAATTATCAGTTACTTCGACTTCAACCTTGATTTCTTCATCGCTGATCTCGAAGATGCCTCCTACTCCGGCGGGAGATACAGAGATAATCTCAGGCGGGATCTGATCTTCGATGACAACATCTGCGCTTGCGCAATCGCCGTCCAAATCACAAACCATATAGGTAAATTGATCGTTGCCAGTAAAGGTTTCTGAAGGGGTGTAAGTGATCGTGTTTTCAGGATCAGGATTAATGGCATAGGAACCATCAACGGGGTCGCTGAAAACGGAAATCTTCAATGGAACATCATCCAGAGCGGTATCATTTTCCAGCACCGGGATGACGATGGGTGCAAAGCCATCAATGGGTGGGTGATCATCATTTGCGATTGGAACAGGGTCATTAATATTGGTGATTGATACGGCCGGCATCAGTAACCCGTCAAAGTTGGGATCAGCGCTGGAAGAAATTCCTGTAATCTGGTAGACAGCATCTCCATCTTGGATGCCGTCGGGAACGCCGGTCACCTCGATAGTTTTGGGATTTTTCCAATTCCCTTGATTGAACTCCAGTGATTCTACCGAAACTACTCCTTCAGATGGCGTATCGTTGATTAATAGTATCGTGACCTTATCCCCCGGCTGGGAGTCTAATTGGATAGTAAAGATAAAGGTTGCTCCATTTTCATTCGTGATAGGATCACCAGCTATTTCAACGATAATCGCGGCAGTGATCTCAGCCTGGGCAGGAGAGTAATAAAACGCTG
>DATKXE010000042.1:0-5487 GCA_035529195.1 Anaerolineales bacterium | reverse complement strand
GATCTCGCCCTCTATTTATGTGAACATGATCATGGACATTGGTTCGCCACTGACAAAATGTCAGGCGGTGCAATCCTGGTGCAATAAATACGAAAATCCCCTCATTTTGATGCCAAAACAAGGATCTACTAATGGGATTTGCCCTCTAAATTGGGGAGTGAGGTGGTACAAAAATGCTGGCGGCTGACATGAGATCAGGTGAAATCTTTGCTGCCATTGACAGCAAGTCAGTGGTAATAAGAGTTCTTGAACTTTTTTTAGTGGTTTAACGGATGAGCTTTGTGGAGCATCCTGTTGAGGATAATTATCCTGAGCCTGCGAAGAGTCGCGAAGCATCCTTTAGGGCACCCGCAGCGCGATGCGCGCCAACTCCGATTCCGGCTTGACATTGATCTCGATGTGCAGTAATATATGACTATTATTACACATTTGGTCAAATAGATTACAATCTGGATCGGCCATGTCCTGCCAGCAGGTGGGCAATAACGTTTCACACGGCTTGATCGATCCGTTTGTCAGGAGGATATACATGGCGCAGACAATTAATTCACGTTTCACTTTCCCTGTCAGGTATCGGGAGTTCAGCGATAATGCCGCATTCAATTATCAGTTGAATCGCTATTACTCAATAGGTCAGGCACGGTTGGAGGACATGGAGGAAGTTGGAAAGAAGGTCACATCCATCGAAGAATGGAAGCCGGCGATGCTCGAACAGGCGGAACAGGCAGTCTCTGACGCCAGGCTGTCACACGCTGCGACGTACTTCCGTGCATCAGAGTTCTATCTGAACCGCGATGATCCAGAGAAACAGCAACTTTACGACCGATTCATCACCACATTTAACCAGGCCTTCGACGGCGATGAGATTGAGAGATTCCAGGTTCCCTACGGTGAGGGCTTTCTCCCGGTGATGCGATTACCCGCTGAAGGGCCGGAGAATCTTGGCACGGTTGTCATACACGGCGGAAATGACTCGTTCATGGAGGAGTTCTACCCCTTGTCGCGCTACTTTGCAGCTCACGGACACGATGTGGTTGCGTTCGAGGGTCCGGGTCAGGGTTCCGCATTGAAGACATACGGGCTTTTCCTGGACCAGGAGTGGGAGAAACCAACGGGGGCGGTTCTGGATTATCTCAAATTGGAAGATGTGACATTGCTAGGCATCTCCATGGGCGGATGGCTCAGCCTGAGGGCAGCGGCACACGAGCCGCGCATTTCCCGAGTCATCGCCTGGAGCGTGTCGTACGATGTGCTCAAATACACCAACGCCTTTGGCGAATGGGCAGCCAAACTGATGTTCCGGAAGTTCAGGAAGTTCACCAACAATTCGATGGTTCAGAAGGCGAAGAAGGACTTGGAGTATTCATGGTTCGTAAACAACCTGATGTACATCACTGGAAAAGATACGCCAGTTGAGGCATTTGATGTACTCTTACAATTCAGCGAGGAGAACCTCCAATCCGATCGCGTTCAGCAGGACGTCCTGATCCTCACCGGAAAGGAGGACCATCTTGTGCCGTACAAGATGCATGACATTCAGGTCCAGGCGTTGACCAACGCCCGTTCAGTCACCCCTCGCGTATTCACGAACGATGAACATGCGGGCAGTCACTGCCAGATGGGTAATCTGGGACTGGCCCTTGATGTGATGCTGCAGTGGATAAAGGATAAAACTTATGCCTAGAGCGTTCAATGATGATGAGATAGAGCGTATCCGCACGTCACTCCTAAGGACAGGGCGGGTATCTTTCCTGGAGCGTGGTCTAAAGGGCACGACCATAGATCATCTGATCACTTCGGTGGGAATCGGAAAAGGCAGCTTCTATCAGTTCTTCAAGAGCAAGGAGGATCTGTTTCTCGAGCTGTTCAGCGAGGAGATCCCGGCCATGATGGCACGATTGCATGAGGCATCATTCGGCACGACAACTGATACTCGTGAAGCGCTGATCCGGCTCATGAAAGCGATGATATTCGAGTTGGAAACCAACCGGTTGGCACGAGTTGTCATCAATGATCCGGCTCAGTTGGAACGATTCCTCTCGACAGAGGAGTTTGAGGTCCTCAGCGGCCGGATAGCGAAAGCCAACACCCCCATTGTTAATTGCATAGAACAGGCGAGGGCCCGCGGCGAAACGGTCGATATGGACCCCCGACACATCTCAGAAATCCTGGGGATGGTGAAACAGTTGCCCGTCATCAAAGACAGAATTTCGCCAGCGCTCTACAGTGTGTTGTGCGATTCTTATCCGGAAATCATTGCTGATGGGCTGACGAACCCGGTGCGCCAAGGCCAGGCATAACCACAATGCAAGGCGAAATCATCAAGAAATGCCTGCAAGGTTGAGGGGGTGTGACCGCCGAGATTGAAATACGTACAAAGAGTATTATGGCTATGTTTTCTATATTGGAAAAAAATCTAAACCGTTTCTTAAATATTCGAGGCGATAGAAGACATCTAACCAGCCAATCCACCGAACGGCCTACAGCCGCCGGTAATCGGTACGTTGGTTCTTATCAGTCGTAAATAATTTCATAAATTGGCAAATACGTACCCATTATAAAGACCCCGCTGAATATTCTCAAGTGCGGGGTCTTTTTTACACAGCGACCAACTTTCAGATTGATTGGTAAATAAAGAACCCCCTGCACGTAGAGGTAGAGGGTTATTTTGATTTCAATCACCGAGCTCACTAACATCCGACAACTCATTCGCCCGCCTTCGGTTTAACCAGAATCCGATCGCAAACATCAGAATAATGCTAACAATACCCTCCGCGCCAGGGGAGGCCAATAGCTCCCGCCCCGGTTTAAGCTGTAAGAAACCGCTCAGAAGGAGAGCATTTCCAATGGTATTACCGATCGTATGCATCACCCACGCTGGAAGCACTGAGGCAGTTGCTAGGCGGATCTCACCGTAAACCACACTCTGGCTGATGGTACCCACAAAAAAGATCGGGATAAAGTACCATAACATTTCCGGAGTGAGGTAGGTCCAGAAGACATAAACAAATGGTAAATGCCAGGCACCCCAGATAATTCCAACTATGGCATGGGAGAGCCAGGTATTCATTTTGAGCGAGTACAGCTTCGGGGCGAGGTAGCCGCGCCAGGCAAATTCCTCAAAGATATTTTTGATCAAAGCCGCAATCAACGCTGGCAATAGCGCGCCGATAAAACCCGAAAGCAAATTCATGTCTAATGAAAGGCCGCCCAACAATTTGCCAAGCAGTACAGAAATGGTGATGACGACTGGAAAGACCAGGAAGCTGACAAGCCACCAGAAGCTATTGCCTTTGAAATTTGGTCGAATACCGATATCACTCCAACCAGCACCGAAAAAGATCCGCAGCAAAAGCATAACGACAAACGGTGCGATTATCCACAGTAGCTGCCCCAGTCCTGACGTGCCGGGTTCAGCATCGGGTGGAACGGTGAACGGCTCAATGACGCTTGCCAGAATTGCTAACCCTAGAACTAGCACAGCGAAGATCACCAGATTACGCTTAGTGCGATTTTTGATTGTGTTATCCATTTGAAACATTCCCTTTGTAATTAGTGAGTTGATTAGACTTACACCTATACTATAGCCTCAATGTGGTAATCGAGTCATACCCCGAAAGGGATATTCAGGGGGTATTTGCGGATTGATTTGGAATAAAGAAATTATGGACTGAATTAATTAATGTTTGTTTTCCACCTGTGAAACAAATATTTTTATGATTAGTAAAATCGATCATTGTGGGAGAACTTGGGGAAGATAGCTGGGGAGTTTGATTGGATAATTTCCTGATGACTATCCTTCTTCAAAATTTCCACATTGGATGAAGGGGATCGAACATCGTCCCCTTCATCACTTAACCATTTCGTGGTGATTAAGAAGCAACTGCTTCTGAATTGAATCCCTTGATGATCAACCACAGTGCCATAACCATTTCCTGCACAGCCAGTGGAAGCATCAGTAATCCAAAATCGGTACCAAACATCCCCAGCATAGGATAGGCGAAATAAAGTAGGCCGCCAATGAGACCCCAAACTGAAAGCCAGCGGGGGATAAGCCTGGATTGATAGAAGACATAATAGATCATAAGGGCGCCCAGGCTGAAAACGATCGACAATATATAACCGAACCAAGCGTCGGCACTCATGAAAAAAGCTCCCAAATGTTGATAGACAGAGATACTCACGGAATCAGCGGCGATAAATTCTTGGCTGAGTGGGATCAGCAGCAGCATGAGCAGGGCTTGCATGATATAGATAACAGCTTCAAGCACTCCCCTGAAAACTACTGCCCCCAGCGCAAGAGGTTCATTGTATTTTTTGAAGATTGGGTACAGGAAAACTGGCATTATCGATAGTGATAAACCCATCGTCAATACCAATAGTGATCCAATGACGATTTTGTTTCGATTTGCGGCGAGACTGGACAGGAGATATGCTGGATCATTCAGGAAAGGTCCCAGAAAAACATTACTGAGAATACCTGCAACTGTTCCGATTATGAATAATACACCTACAATTCTGGCGTTTTTTTGATATGTGTTCATTTTTAATTTCCTTTTTTTTATGAGTTTTGAACTGTTTGGCAATTGTTTTCCTCAAAATAGCAGTGGTTGGATTTCAGACTCTCATTTTTAGCTCCTCTTTTTGAATGAAGATTTTAGCTCCATGGTCGCTACTCTTGCATCGAGTTGTGGATTTTATTAACGACTCTGTAGGTCATGTCCAAAAACCAGTTTAACTTCGGGATAAAGTTCCTTAAATGCGATTATTTGATCCAGCACATCCTGTGCTTGCTCAAGATCACTTGAGAAATATCCTGGCCCGATCCCGCTTTCAAATTGGTATAGTGTGTTGCTGGCATCACCAGTCACCAGGACTTTATCCTCTACACCGTTAATGAAATAAAGAACGTGCCCCCTGCTGTGACCGCTGGAGGAGATGGCCCACAGCGATCCATCACCAAAAACATCAAGGCCTTTCCCAAATGGTGGCAGTTCAATGCCAGCAGCAAAATCAATTTCATACAGTTCATCAATACCGGCCAAATGATCACCTTGCATGAAAAAAGTGAAATTCGTATAACGTTCATTCTTACCCATGAAATAGGGAATATCCTTGGGCAAATCCAGAATTCCAGCTGTATGATCAAAATGCAAGTGAGTAAGCCAAACACCTTGAATGTCAAGGTGTTCTCTTTTTAGAATCGCTGCAATATGCGTATTGGGTTCCTGGGAACCTTTCCCCAGATAGCTCTTTACAAACAAGCCCTTGATGGTGCCATTTGGGCTGTAAACATAGGATGAGTCGAGTCCCGTATCGATCAGATAGGTACCATATTCGTGGTGCTGAATGAGGCTGACATTGACTGGGATTTCAACTTCCAGATCTTCAATGTCTAGCGCTCGCTCATGATCCATATTCATGATGCCGGACAAATTTATTTTCATCGTCCCCGTGGAATAGGTCCGAACGGTAATTGGTTTTGGA
>DATKXE010000041.1:0-3945 GCA_035529195.1 Anaerolineales bacterium | reverse complement strand
TGTGGCAGAATTATTGCTAGACGAAGGCCATCTGGTAGTAGGTGTTGATAATATGAATGATGCCTACGACGTCCGGATGAAAGAATATCGCCTTGGACGATTGATCGATCGGCAAGGGTTCAAATTCGCGCAGATAGATATATCAGATCTTGATAAGTTGGAAAACTTTTTTGAGGTTGAGATTCAGAGTGATGTGGAAAATAAATTCGCCGCGGTGATCAACCTGGCGGCGCGGGCTGGGGTCAGGCAGTCAGTTGAGAATCCCTGGGTTTATGTGGACACGAATATTACAGGTACCCTGAATTTATTGGAAATTTGCCGCCGAAATGAGATAAATAAATTCATCCTTGCTTCGACTTCCAGCCTCTATGGCTCTGATGCACCCCTTCCAACTGGTGAAGATGCGAACAGTGACACCCCCCTGCAGCCCTATGCTGCCAGTAAAAAAGGAGCGGAAGTACTGGCACATTCTTACCACTACCTGTATGGAATCGATGTGACCGTCTTCCGATATTTCACAGTGTATGGACCTGCTGCTCGACCTGACATGGTCATGTTTCGTTTTGCAAAATGGATCCATGAAGGCAAGATGCTGCAGGTAAATGGAGATGGAGAACAATCGCGTGGCTTCACATATGTGGATGATATTGCGCGCGGCACGATCTTAGGATTAAAACCAATGGGTTATCAGGTGATCAATCTTGGGGGACACGAAACCATTAGTATTAATGAATTAATTCAACTTTTCGAAGAGAAAATCGGTAGTAAGGCGAAAATTAACCACCGTCCAGCACACCCTGCAGATATGAAAGCAAATTGGGCAAATATTGAAAAAGCCCAGGAGCTCCTTGGATGGCAACCAGAAGTATCCCTTGATGAGGGGGTCTCCCAGCTGATTCGCTGGTACCAGGCAGAACGTTCTTGGGCGAGCCAAATTCGAACTGAATAGGATTAAGGTCAGCTGCGGTAAGCGCCCATGTCAGAATCGCCGACCAGCAAATTTAGCCAGTTGTTCAATCGTCTTTTTGGAAATGAATTGATCCAGCGGGTAGTTAAGAATTCTGGCTATTTATTCAGCGCGACTGGTGTCGCTGCAGTATTGAGCATGGTCCAAAGTATTTTTGTGGTCCGGTTGCTCGGGGTTACCGATTTTGGTGTTCTGGGAACAATTACTCTTTTCACAAGTGTTGTAAATAAGTTCGCATCATTTCGGATGAGCGAATTAGTTATTAAATACGTTGGACAATACAGCGTAGAAGGAGATGAGACGAAAGCAGCAGCAGTGTTTAAATCAGCGGGGATTCTAGAAACCCTTACTTCCTTTTTTGCTTTCGGATTAATATGGCTTTTAGCCCCTCTTGGTGCCCAATATTTCGCAAAAGACATTGCTACTACGAATTGGTTTATCCTGTATGGATTGATCGTTTTGGCGAATTTTATGATTGAAAGCTCAACTGGCCTCCTGCAAATTTTTGACCGCTATAAAATTATTGCAGGCATAACCGTTGGACAGAGTATACTGACCCTCGGTTTGGTTGGATTGGTGTTTATTAATCAAGGGGGGTTGTTTGAAATTGTTCTTGTTTATATGGTGGGGAAAATAACTGCTGCAATTGCGCTGGCGGTCTCAGCGCTGGTCTTGGCTACCCAGAGTTGGGGATTTAATTGGTGGCGGGCACCGGTGGGATTGTTGCGTGATCGCTCGAAGGAGCTGGTTAAATTTGCAGTCAGTACAAATATTAGTGCTACCATCAATTTAGTTAATAAGGATGGAGAACTGCTCTGGGTATCAGCGCTTACTGGTCCGACAGGAGCTGGTTATTATAAATTAGCATTAAGCTTGGCGAATTTAATCCAGCTGCCAGTGAGTCCGCTACCCCAGGCCACTTATCCTGAATTATCCCGGGAAGTCGCCGCTAAGAATTGGGGAAATATGCGTTATGTGCTGCGCCAGGGTTCATTCATGGCATTCGCTTACTCTATCCTTGCTGGATTATTTTTAGTGATCTTCGGAAGACCACTGATCGCTTTTTTCTATACACCTGAATTCTTACCATCATACCCAGCATTACTGATTTTGATGGTTGGTTTACTGATTGCGGATACATTTTACTGGAATCGAATTGCTCTTCTGTCTTTAGGTCTCCCAGATTACCCTGCAAAAATTAATTCAATTGCAGCTGTGTTAAAGGTGATTGGAATTTTAATCATAGTGCCCATATTTGGATACTTAGGGAGTGCAGCTTTGCTTTCAGGATTCTATGTATTCTCGGTGAGTTTGAATGTACGTAAGACTTTCCATGAATTGAAATCACGCGCAAGTGAGATCCGATGAAAGTAGCCGTCATTGCACCAACAGACATCCCATCTATACGAGCCAATTCTGTTCAAGTGATGAAAATGACCCAAGCTTTCGCAACTCTCGGTCATCATGTTCTATTGATCATCCCGAATGATCCCGAGATGCAACAGGGAGCTGACCGAACTTGGGTCTCACTTGCCAAGCATTATGGACTGCAAAACCAATTCCCAATGGAATGGCTGCCTGTCAAATCAGGGTTGCGTAAATATGATTATGCTTGGAATGCTGTCCGCTGGGCAGGGAGTTGGGGAGCAGATGTAATTTATACTAGACTGCCTCAGGCTGCTGCGCTCGCAGCAAATCAAGGGTATGCTGCTGTCTTCGAAATCCATGATCGCCCTCAAGGTATCATGACGCCGATGCTATTGCGGTTATTTTTCCGGGGTAGAGGATCGCAACGCTTGATCGTGATCTCGCAGGCACTTGCTGCTGATTTAATCGCTGATTACCAATTTCTCCACGATCCATTATTGATGAAAGTTCTTCCAGATGGTGTGGACCTGCAACGTTATGTTGGTTTACATCCGCCAGAGGAGAGTCGTGAACTTCTATCCGCAGAATTAATAAATCAGGATAGTAAATCCAAATTTTCTCCTGAACGGTTCACAGCTGGATACACAGGCCACCTTTATCCGGGCCGGGGAGCATCTCTAATCCTGGAGATTGCTGCTCGTATCCCAGAAATGAATTTCTTGATTGTTGGTGGAGAACCCAAGGATGTTAACCGGGTGCAGGAACGGGTCTTGGAGCGCAATCTGAACAATGTGACCTTGACAGGTTTTATTCCAAATGCTGATTTACCTCGTTATCAATCCGCTTGTGATGTACTACTGATGCCGTATTAAGCACAGGTATCAGCCTCATCCGGCGGAGATATCGGGCGATATTTGAGTCCCATGAAAATGTTTGAATACCTGGCATGCGGTCGGGCGATCTGCTCAAGCGACCTTGAGGTGCTAAAAGAAATTCTTTCTTCGGAAATTGCTATGCTCCTGCCACCAAGAGATGTTGATCTGTGGGTGGCTGCTATTCGAGAATTAATAGATAATCCTTCCCTCAGGAAAGACATGGCTGTCAAGGCAAGTGCAGCAGCCAAAAATTATTCATGGGAGGCCCGAGCTGAAAAAATCCTGTCAGGAATTCACACATCAGATGAAAGATGAATGTAGGTAGCATATGAGTAATGGAATCAAAGCCTCAGGAAAATCACTTGGATTTTGGTGGTACATATTACTGGGAATAATTCTAGCTGGAATCTCAGTTTTCCTGGCATGGATATCGAACGGATTTATAAGCATTCAAGGTTGGCCTTTATTCCTAGTAGTAGTGTTCTTTTCAGGGGGGATTTTATATGGCAGCTGGCTGGCGGTAAAAGCAGACCCTGCATTTCAGCTGCCCAGCTGGTTGGGGTGGTTAATCATCGGCGCCACAATCCTACGTTTGATGGCAGGAGTACTCTGGTTCTCGGGTCTACCTAATTGGGGGTATGGTTCACCAGTTGAGCAGGCGGGTTATATCATGGCGGATGCCCAGGCGAGGGATTCTGCTGCCTGGGAATTAGCCCAGTCAAATGACGAGCTCCT
>DATKXE010000040.1:0-2708 GCA_035529195.1 Anaerolineales bacterium | reverse complement strand
AATCTGGCCATCCACTCACCATTTTGTGAGTGAACGACTGCACGCAAATAACTTTCACGTCCATCAGAATTAATATCTTCACTAATCTTAGTTCTAATCCTGTTCCTGATTGGATTATCAACTCCACTAAGTCTCATTATTGAGGGACGCCCAAAGACCTCGTACCCAACAAATGCTGAAACCGGATTCCCTGGTAAACCAATAAATGGTACTCCTTGAAAATTTCCAAATGCGACAGGTTTTCCAGGACGCATATTGACCCGCCAGAATTCTAATTCACCATCACTCTGTATTATCGATCGAACAAAATCAAATGCACCCACACTGACCCCGGCTGAAGATAAGATTAAATCCGCATGATGCTTAACTGCTGTTTCAAGACTTCCACGGACTGCCTTTTCTTGATCGGGCACTATCCCTAAGTATTCAGGTATGCCACCATCGCGAGAAATCAACGCAGATATCGTATAGGCATTTGAATCGTGGATTTTCCCAGGCTGAAGAGGGACATCAACAGGCAATAATTCATCCCCAGTAGAAAGTATAACAATCCGCGGGCGCCGAAAAACAGAGATTTGAGAAATGCCAAGCATTGCCAGAAAACCTAAATCTTGAGGGCGCAACCGTGAGTTGGGTTCTAATACAACCTCGCCTGAAGTGACATCTTCACCTACCAATCGGACATAAGCTCCTTCAGAAACGGATTGGTAAACTTTAATTTCAGTTGGTAATAAATGCGATTGAGATCGCGAACCAGAATCATATTGATCTGTATCCTCAACTGGGACGACAGCGTTTGCCCCTTCTGGTAGTGGTGCACCAGTCATTATACGAGCTGCCTGATCATTGCCAATTATTTTTGATGGACGATTCCCGGCAGGAATATCTTCGACTACATGCAAGATCACAGGGTGGTCTTCCCCAGCTCCTTGGATGTCTTCGGACCTGACAGCAAAACCATCCATGCTTGAATTGGTAAAGAGCGGTAGATTGATATCTGATTTAATATTTTTACTTAGAACCCTTCCGGCTGCCTGACTCAATGGGACTTCTTCAATACCGACAGAAGAAAATGACGAGGACAATCTTTGAATTGCTTCGGAAACGCTAATCAAAATATATCTCCTCTGTCTCTTTCCAAATTCACTTCTCTATCCAGGTTTGACTCGTTGTGCTTCAAGCACATTGGCAAGGTTTTCCAATCGATCAAGCACCTTACTTAATTGTGCAAGATCGCGGACCTCTAAAACCATCTCAAAAATAGCCAGGTTGTTCTTTACATCAACACTGACTTTCCCCATATTGATACCCTCTTCGGAGATCAATGTGGATACATCTCGCATCAATCCATCGCGATCATAGGCTTTCATCTGGACCGGTACAGGATAAGTATGCGTAGCTTCTCCCCAAGTCACCATTACTAATCGTTCGCGATCCTTAATCCTCATGATATTTGGGCAATCTTGGCGATGGATAGTTGCACCCCGACCGCGAGTTATGTAGCCAACGATATCATCTCCTGGTGCTGGGTTGCAGCATCTAGCAAAATTAGTTAACAAGCCACGCAGTCCCAAAATGGCGACTGAATCTGTGGAAGAAATGGGTTTTGCGGAGGAGGGGCGCGAAACCAACTCAAATGGATCTGTATCAACTTCTGGTAATGTTAAACGATTGACTATCCGTCCAATTGAGATATCTCCATTCCCAATTGCTTCATAAAATTCATCAACGGTACGGAAATTAAATTCTTTAGCTAATTTCTCAATATTGATCTTACTTAACCCCAAGCGTCGTAATTCTTTTTCGAGCAGGTTTTTCCCCTGATTGATATTTTTTTCTCGGGCTTGTACTTTAAACCAGCGGCGGATTTTTGAACGGGCTCGTTGGGTTTTTACAAGACCCAGGTTCGGATTAAGCCAATCTAAGCTTGGTCCCCCTCTTTTTGCAGTGAGAATTTCGACCTTCTCCCCAGTTTTCAATGTGTAATCTAGAGAAACTAACTTCCCGTTTACTTTGGCTCCCCTGCATCGATGTCCAACATCAGTATGGACATGGTAAGCAAAATCTATCGGAGTCGACCCAGCTGGTAAATCGATAATATCGCCCCTTGGTGTGAATAAATAAACCCGGTCTTCAAAAACATCTGACTTTAAACCATCAACAAATTCACCGGCATCGATAACATCTTGTCTCCATTCCATCAATGAACGGAGCCAGACAATGCGACGCTCATAATCTTCGTTCCGTTCAACGCCCTCCTTGTATCTCCAATGAGAGGCGATACCATATTCAGCTCCTTGATCCATTTGAGGAGTCCTAATTTGAACTTCAAGCGTATTTCCATCATCGAAGATTACAGCAGTATGCAGTGATTGGTAAAAATTATCCTTGGGTGCAGCAATGTAATCATCAAACTCATCCGGAATCGGTCGCCAATGAGTGTGAATCACGCCCAATGTTGAATAACAGGTCGGAATATTGGAAACAATAATTCTCACTGCTCTTACGTCGAAAACCATATCAAAGGGAATGCCTTTACGATGCATTTTCTTATATATAGAATAAATATGTTTTGGGCGTCCAGATATGTCAGCTTTGACACTCTCCTTGGTTAAGACTGACTCCAAACCATCAACGACAGACTTCATCTCCTGTTCCCGATCTGCACGTCTTGAGGCTAAGTTCTCAGCAATTTCTTTATAAATATC
>DATKXE010000039.1:0-2365 GCA_035529195.1 Anaerolineales bacterium | reverse complement strand
CATGCAGGTACGATTACGCCAACCTTTTCCATTAAACCATGGGTTCCTTGTGGCTCAATCATAACAAAGATAATCGCTCCAACCTTGATAAATTACCGTCAATAAATTACCCTCACCCAAACCACTTTAGATTCATTCCATAAACCAGATTTTCAACCGGGCTGGAAACAAGGTGTTTCCCACACCCGAGTCGGCCGGAGATTTAGTAATTGGAACCCCTTTTTCTCGCATAATCTACATGGTGCTTCATTAAGATGGGCTGAATCCAAGTATACTCCCGGAATACTCAACTCATAAATCTGAGACAGATAGGCCTCTTCCGGTTTGCCGGAAAAAGGCGTATTTGAAATACACCTGATCGGTCATCCTCCTGGTAGAACCTGATTTTAACCTCACGATCCTGTGCACACAGTCCGCATCAGGCTCTGCCAATATTCTGATCACACAGCATAATAAACCTTGAGATTATTAGGGAAGACTACCTAATCCGCATTGATTGTGGTGGACTCTTTCAGCAAGTCGCGTATCTCAGTCAGCAGCTGAATATCATCTGCTGGTTCAGGCTCCGCGTCTGTCTGATTATCATCTTCCGAACCCAATTCATATTCAACTGCCAGGATGGCGCGTAGGGCAAAGAATAATATCAGGGCAACCAGCAAGAAGTTAATCACCGCCTGAATGAACAAACCGTAATTAATTGATGCTTCCCCCACCTGGAAAACCAGGCTCTCAAAATCAATACCCCCCAGCAGGGCGCCAATCAGCGGCATAAACATATCTTCAACCAGTGAATTGACGATGGCAGTGAAGGCAGCTCCTAAAATCACACCGATCGCAAGATTGATAACACTCCCCCGGGAGATAAAATCACGAAAATCTTTGAGCATATTTCATCCTTTCTCGATTCTATAAAACTAAGTCCATTGGAAAGACAGAAAACACTGGATCCGTTCTAATAAATCAGGCTGGCAATCAAAATATCTGAAAGTGGTATAGAAAAATTATACCCACCAATAATACTTTAAGTGGGTATTTATTCCTAGAATCTGGATGAGTAAAATTACAAATCCAGGGTTGATTTTAGGTCATCCAAAGCAACCATTTCCTTATATCGCTGACCTGCACCCCACCAAAACCCAGGAGATCCCCCTTCTTAAGCTGCTTGAGACATGGTTTCCGCCACACCAATCAGCCATTACTTGAATCCAAACGCTTAATCTGGGTTTGCTTATGATGATGATGAATTCTTCGGCAGCTGCGGGATCAGCCATGAGAGGAATGAATCCTGGCTGCGGCTTTGCAAAGTTAAGCTGCCAGGACCTTTCAGCTCTATCACCAGACCCTCTCCACTGAAGAGGGTGCTCTTCCAACCGGCCACCTTCTTGACCTTAAACTGTAAATGCTCTTCGAAAGTCACCAGGTGCCCGGTGTCGACCACATATTTTTCACCAGCTCCCAGTTCCATGTGGTGAATCGCGCCGTAGCTGGAGACGATCAGTGTCCCCGTGCCGCTGATGCGCAGCATGATCAAACCCTCACTGCCGAAAAAAGTCTGAGCACCGCTCCACTTGGTTTCAACAGTAATCCCTTCTGATGATGCCAGGTATGAGCCGGATTGGACCATCAGCGTCTCACCATGCATTTCAATTACTGCAACATCTCCGGGTAAAGGTGGTGCCAGGGCAACCGAATCCCCTTGGGATGAAGCAGTGTAAGTATTCAGGAAGAAGCTCTCGCCGCCAAACATGGAACGACCCAGGGATTTCAAGAAACCGCCTTTGGCTTCTGTTTCCATCTCCAGATCGGGCGACATGCCCACCATGGCCCCACTTTCAACCTGGATGGACTCCTTGTGGTCGAGAGTGACCATCGCCAACGCATAGGCTGGACCATATTTCACATCAACATTCATTTCAAACTCCTTTATGGATTGTTGGTAAATTCTGAGTAACCAATAAACTGATCAGAAGATAACCAGCCGGCTCTCATTTCCAGCAGACACGAAAACTAAACCTGCGGGGAATTTGCTGGAAAGCATATTATTCAATCGTCTAAATTTTTTGAATATGCTTCCTTGGAATGCCTTAATATACTTTTCCCAAAAAATAAAGGCAAAGCAAAAGTTGCCAGACCCAGGAAGATTTCGGTTTACTCTTTTTTGTGCGGTGGCTCCTTCCACTTTCTTTTCTTCTTCAACTATGATTTCATCGCTTTATACTTGTTCGCAATATATTGTAAACGAATTCTCAATCAAATTAGAAATGTTAATCCTTATTCAGCGGATCAACTCGTGCAGTTTTGAATATACCAGCTCGATGTTGCCATCCGGACGACCAACCGTGATCAGGTCATGGGGCAAATTCAG
>DATKXE010000038.1:0-7971 GCA_035529195.1 Anaerolineales bacterium | reverse complement strand
AGGGGTTGGTAAGTATAAAAATGACCGAGAGTGAATTCAAAGACTCTTACCGAACAATCATCCGGGTAACACCCACTAACCTGCGAGGTCATTAGAGCCAATACTATGTGGATTGATCGAAAGCTGTTTATTGACAGTCGGAAAAAGTTGTTATAAACTCTTTTTTGTTATATCCCAATTAATAATTTCCCATGTAGGTACACTCCTTCGTTAACTTTGCTACCGGCAAGCATGCATTGAGTATGATTAGTACCTGACTATGGAATATATTGCCATAAATAATAAATATTGTGGGGGAGAATTCCTGAGTTCCCTGAATGAAGGAAACCTGTTTACTCTCTTTCTGCGCGAAACAAACGCATGCCAGATCAATTGGTGGTATCGGCCTGGTTAAAGTGTGTTCGAATTTCTGTACCAGTAAATAGCTTATTTCATTAGCTAATTTTTCAAGGAGGTGATGAAACATCCGTAAATGATGATTTTAAAAATTTCTAAATGTACAGGTGACATTGGCAATTTGTAAATTAGGTTGATCTTTAATCCAAAGTGAGGAGAGAGAAAATGAAGAAACGATATTTGTTACTTGTATTGAGCTGGATTTTAATAGGTGCATTCTTGATCAGCGCCTGTGCTCAATCTACCGAACCTACCATCGTGATTGGTATCAATGCACCTTTGACCGGTGATATTCCAAAAGTAGGTGAGGGCACTAAGTTTTCTGCTGAGATGTGGCTGGAGGATATAAACGCAGCAGGTGGACTTGAAGTTGGTGGAAAGAAATATCCCGTGGAACTGGTTATTGAGGACAACGAATCCAAGGCAGAATCTGCCACCAAGGCCAACACGAAATTAATCTCCCAGGACGAAGTTCTGGTGATCGTTGGGCCACAATCATCAAAGCAAGCAGTACCAGCTGGCGGCGTGGCAAACGACAACGAAACACCGATGGTAAGCCCCTGGTCGACCAACCCCAATACGACCCTCGATCGTCCATGGGTATTCCGGACCCCCTTCCTGGACCCTTTCCAAGGACCCGTTGTAGCCAATTTTGTTAACGAGGAATTTGGCTTTACAAAAGCCGCTGTGCTCTACGACGTGGCTAGCGACTATCCCAAGGGTTTGGCAGAATTCTTCAAGAGTGCCTGGGAGGATCTCCACGGACCTGATTCCGTTGTGGCTTATGAAAGTTTTACGACCAAAGATACTGATTTCTCCGCCCAGTTGACCAAGATCCGAGAGTCTGGCGCTGAATTCATCTTCACGCCCCAATACTACAATGAGGTTGCTCTAATCGCACAGCAAGCGCACGAATTAGGATGGGACGCACCCATTGTTGGTAGCGATAGCTGGGGTTCAGCCGAGCTCATGAACCTGTGTGGTGAGGATTGTGTTGGTCTGTTCTTCAGCACACACTATGCCGCTGCTGGTGCGACCGGTGCCACCAAGGAATTCATCGATCGCTATAATGATAAACATGGCTATGTACCCGACGATGTTGGCGCACTCACCTGGGATACCATGCTCATCATCCAGAAAGCCATACAGGATTGTGGTGAGATAACCGGGGATATCAAGGCAGATCGAGCCTGTGTTCGCGATGCTCTGGCAAATATTAAGGATTTTGAGGGTATCACGGGGAAGATGACTTTCACCGAACAGGGTGACCCGATTAAATGCGCAGTGATCGTCAAGATCAGTGATGAAGGTGAGTTTGAATTCTATCAGCAAGTGTGCCCGTAGGTGATGGGTAGATAAGAATACTCCCCACATTCTCCCTTTGACTCAGCTGAGCTGAGTCGGAATCGATTTATGAGGAGGGCGGGTTGGATGGATTATCGATCACCCGCCCTCCATTAACAAGGAGGTCTGATCGCTATGGAATTTTTCCTCCAAATGGTGGTAAACGCCCTTCAGCTGGGCAGCTTTTACGCTTTGATCGCCCTCGGGTATTCAATGGTTTATGGTGTCCTATTATTGTTTAATTTTGCTCATGGTGACATATTTATGGTCGGCGCCTACATCGGTTTCTTTATCGCCACTGGGGTTCTTGCTTTGGCGGCATTGATGTCCATTGTTGTACCCGGCTGGTTGATATTAGTGGTGACTATCCTCCTGGCCATGTTTCTGACTTCCTTTGTTGGGATAACCGTCGAGAGGATTGGTTATCGGCCTTTACGCAACGCCCCACGCGCCTCAGCAGCTATCACGGGTCTAATGATCGGTATCATTCTGGAGACTGGAATTCTAGCCCTATTGGGTGCAGAGCGGTTAGCCTTCCCTGACCTCATCGAATCAGCTACCTACCAGATTTCTGGTGTCTTTATCACCAATAAGAAGATTATGATCGTTGTTGTTGCTGTGCTGCTGATGTTAGCTTTGCATCAATTTGTCCAACGAACGAAGTGGGGCATGGCTATGCGTGCGACGGCTTTCGATTTTGTGGTGGTGCCTTTAATGGGTGTGCCGCTCAATAATATCGCTGCGCTCACATTTGCCCTTGGATCGGGTCTGGCAGCAGCTGCTGGGATTCTATTCAGCGTCGCTTTTCCAGTTATGGACCCGTATATGGGAATAACCTTTGGCTGGAAGGCATTTGTGGCTGCAATCTTGGGTGGTCGCGGCTCCATTCTGGGTGCTGCGGTAGCCGGATTTATGCTGGGGTTCATTGAGATTTTTGTGGCAGCATTTTTCCCTTCAACGCTGCGCGATCTGATTGCATACTCCATCATTCTGGTTATCCTGGTCTTCAGACCCCACGGCTTATTCGGTGAGACATACACTGCCCAATTGAGGTTGTAGATCCAGTACCATTCAGATCCTAGATACGAGGTAAAAATATGGCAGTAACAAGCGAAACAATACCCACAAGCCGGGAACGACTTGGTCTGCTTAAAACAAAGATTTCAGCGCCCTTCGTTATGGTGCCAATTCTTGGCTGGTTATTTGGCGCGCTGGTGGCGGTCTCGCTTGAACAGCTGATTGGTCTGCAGCTGGCGAGAGCTCTGGGCATGCCCAGAATCCCTGCTCTGTTTGGCATTGTCATAGCCCTCCAAAAACCCGAGTTGATCCCCAGTGCCATCTTGTACGATTTGCTAATCTATGTGCTGCCGATTCTCTTGGCAGCCAGGTTGATTGCTACTCCATCCAATTGGTTTTCAGCCAAAATGTTTAATTTCCGAAATTGGTTTTCCGTCCTTTTTCATCTCCTATTGTTATATTTCATCCTGCATCTTTGGTCTGATATCAACGACTACCGCCTGCTGGTTGTCAGGCTGATCCTGGTTGCCATCATCATTACCCTTAGCTTAAACCTTATTAATGGCTATATGGGCGAATTCTCTTGCTCCCATCCTGGATTCATCGCACTGGGAGCTTATGGGGCTTCGGTTTTCACAGTCGGGTTGTTCGTTAACGACAATATTCTCGGAGCAGCGCTTCTTCCGGAGAGTTTAGGGAGATTCTTATTTCCAATCGGATTGTTAATAGGTGGTGTAGCAGCTTCGCTGGGCGCCATCCTGGTCGCTGTCCCATCTTTCAAAACCAGAGGTGACTACTTAGCAATTATTTCATTAGCCTTCATGTTCATGGTCAAGAGCTTATTTGAGAATCTTGAGGTGGTTGGAGGGTCACGTGGCTTAGGCGGTCAACCAGATTGGGCAACTCTCCCAACCGTCTTCCTGTGGACCATTTTGGGAATCTGGATTATGAACAATTTTGTCCGTTCGACATTGGGCAAAGCTCTTAATGCGGTGCGAGATGGTGAAATCGCAGCAGATGCAATGACTGTCAACACTCGCCGCACGAAATTTGTTGCTTTCTTGTTTGGTGCATTTTGGGCTGGTGTCGCAGGTGGTCTTTTTGCACATGTGATCCGCTACGTTAATCCCAGCACATTTGGGATCCAGATGCTGGCTGAAGTCCTGGCGATGGTCTACTTTGGAGGTTTGAATTCAGTCCAGGGATCTATCGTCGGAGCATTAAGCATCAACCTGTTAAGTGAAGCATTGCGACCTTTGGAAATCTACAAGTGGCTTGTGATCCCGCTCCTGCTGATCATCGTGATGATCACTCGACCAACAGGATTGATATCATTCACAGAGTTCGACTTCACGCAAACCATCAAGCCCAAGCAAAAACCGGAAGAGGGGGTGTAGCATGGCAATACTTCAAGTCGATCAAATGACTCACTACTTTGGTGGGTTACGCGCAGTGAGCAATTACAACCTAGAAATTGAACCAGGGCAGGTCCGGGGATTAATTGGACCCAATGGAGCCGGTAAGACAACGATATTTAATCTCATCACTGGAATTTACCAACCTACTGAAGGAAAAGTGCTTTTGGAAGGTCAGAATCTGGTAGGGCTTCGGCCCCATCAAATCGCTTCTCTGGGTCTGGCACGCACATTTCAGAACCTGCGTTTATGGCGCCATATGACCGTTCTCGAGCATGTAAAACAAGCGCGTTATTCTAAGATCAATTATGGCCTGGTAGGCGCCTTTTTTGGTACTCCTGAGAGACACCGTGAAGAGCAAGAAAGCGATCACATCGCTCACGGGCTGCTTGAATTTGTTGGTATTCCGCAGCATGCTGACCAGATCGTGACCAATTTAGCATATGGCGCACAGAGGAGAGTGGAATTGGCTCGTGCCCTGGCAATCGAACCAAAAATCTTGTTCCTGGACGAACCGACTGCTGGTATGAATCCTGAAGAATTAGATCAGATGATGCAGATCATCACCCAAATTCACGAAGAATTGGGGATGGCAATTTTCCTCATTGAACACCGCATGAGAGTGGTCATGGAACTTTGTACGGTGATTCAAACCTTAGTATTTGGAGAAGTGATTGCAGAAGGTGGTCCAGATGAGATTCGTAATAACCCGGCAGTTATTGAGGCTTATCTGGGAAAGGAGGTGGTGATTTAATGCTGCTCTCCATTGAAAATCTCGGGGTTTCATACGATCGAATTAAAGCCCTGCATGGGGTTAGCTTCCAGGTTGAGGAAGGAGAAATTGTCTGCATTATTGGCGCCAACGGGGCTGGTAAAAGCACGACGTTACGAGCCATATCGCGGCTTGTGCCAGTCGACAAAGGCAGCCAGATCACATTTATGGGGAAAGATTTGCTCGAGTACAACGCCGATCAGGTTGTCAGCGAGTTTGGCATCTCACATGCTCCCGAGGGGAGACGGCTTTTCGGGAATCTGACCGTTTTAGAGAATCTTCGCCTGGCTGCTTACGCACGCAAGGATGGAAGCAAAATCAAACAGGATATAGAGTGGGTATTTTCCATTTTTCCCCGCCTTGAAGAACGAGTGCACCAGAATTCAGGCACCCTTAGTGGAGGTGAACAGCAAATGCTGGCGGTGGGGAGAGCCCTGGTGAGTGGACGGAAAGTGATGCTGCTTGATGAACCATCAATGGGTTTAGCGCCATTGCTGATGATGGACGTTTTCAAAGTAATGGCTGAAATCAACAAACAAGGGACGACGATCTTGCTGGTAGAACAAAATGCGCGTATGGCGCTGCAGTTTGCCCAGCGCGGGTATGTCTTGGAAAGCGGTAATCTGGTACTGGAAGGTGAATCCAAGCAGCTATTAGATGATCCTGAGGTAAAGAAAGCCTATCTCGGAGGTTAGAATCTTTTCCCCTTCAGGAAACTTATCCTCCATCAGCAACATCTGAATACCCTGGCCAGCTCATAAGTATATTTATGGGCTGGTTTTATTGTCCAAATTGGTACTGAAGTTGATTTGAATATCCTCCCGGATGATCCAGCCGTTCACTTTGATAATCTGAATCAATCTCTCTAATCGAGATAACTCCAAGTTATAATTCATCCCAATAAGATGAATCGATACTATCACGCCATACGCCGCCCGGTACGCCGCCCACGGGGGGATACTTATTTACTACTGACTTTACTCAGCTTTGCATTATCTGTTTCCTTAACCAGGCTTTTCCTGGCACTGACAGGTTATCCTCAGCTGGGTGGGGGCGCGCTGCATATCTCTCACGTTCTGTGGGGGGGACTGCTGCTTTTTCTCGCAGCTATGCTGCCGTTGGTGGTCGCAAATCGCTGGGTATACCGGGTGACTGCCATCTTAGCTGGGATTGGTATTGGACTTTTCATTGACGAGGTGGGTAAATTCATGACCCAAAGTTATGATTATTTTTTTCCACCGGCAGCACCTATCATATATGCCTTCTTTTTAATTTGTGTCCTGCTTTATCTGCAGATCTCAAAACCGCGTCCCCGTCAAGGCCGCAGCGAGCTTTATGCAACATTAGAATTGATGGAGGAGATCCTTGACCATGATCTCGATGAACAGGAGCAAAACGAGATCAAAAAACGCCTGACTTATGTGATTAAGCAGGAAGAAAATCCAGATTTAACCAACCTGGCGCAAAGTTTATTCGATTACTTTGACCAAAACCAACTACGCTTGGCGCCAGATCCATCCGGTGGGCTGCAGCGATATGTCGATCGTTTGCGAGAATTTGAAAATCAACACTTGAACAAGGAACGCCTGAGATCAATGCTGGTGCTGGGGATATTTACCCTTGGATTAGGTTCTGTAATCATTCCTGCATTTTCTACAATTTTCTTTTTCGCGAATTTCAACACAGGACAGGCAGCTGAGATATTCTGGTACATTAGTCTACAACTCATTCTACTGCTGGCTGGGGTATTGCTGCTGATTGGTTTTATTATGTTGATACGGGGGGCAGAAACACGTGGCTTGCGGATCAGCTACATCACATTACTGGTGTATTTAACCATAATCAACTTGTTTCTTTTTTATTACTACCAATTTGCCATTATTCTCGCGGCTGTATTCCAATTTGTAATACTGCTTGGTGTGCTGCACTACCAGCGACGGTATAGCAATCCACCAGCTGTAGAACATTGATAATGAACCAATAAATCGAATTCAGCTTTAAGTATTAACTATACGCAATGACCTGTTATAAAAAGACTGCCTCATAATAATTTTAAATATTCTTCATTTTTCTCCTGGTTTGCAGGACCATTCTTGTGAAGTCAACCGTATGCCTGATAGGATGGATATGGCTGCCTTCATCTCGATAAATAGTACGGATCGGAATCCATTCCAGAGAATATCCGCCTTGTATGCAAATTACGATCATCTCTACTTCGAATTCAAAACCGGTTTCCTGGCTTTCTAGCGCTGCCTCCATCATCCGTCGGCTGAGCAGCCGGTATCCAGATTGGTTATCTTCGATTGTCTCTCCAACCGCCCATGAAAAGCTCCATTTCCCGAGGGAGTTGGCCAGCCTGCGAACAGCAGGAATCTTGTTGAAGTCACGCTTTCCGATGATTAAATCTGCCTCACTTTCTTGGTAAGCATTCAAGAAGGTAGGTATCTCTTCTGGATCATGCTGACCATCTGCGTCCAGCGTTACAACCGCCCGGTAACCCGAATCGATGGCTTCTTGAAAGCCTCTCCGCAGCGCTACTCCTTTTCCCTGGTTGGGAGACTGCCGGATAACCTGCGCGCCATTACTTTCTGCTATCTGGGAGGTTTCATCCTGCGAGCCATCATCGAGCACCAGCACTGGCAAGTGATTCAGTGCTCCAGTCACTACCTTCGCAATCCGATTGCCTTCATTATAGGCTGGGATGATCCCCAGGATATTCGCTGAATCCGATCCTGCCATCAGTGTCTTCCCTATCTTACCGGTTTATCTCGGAGCAGATTAATCTCTTTAATCAGTCAGAAAATCATGTAATTTGGTTTGGAAATCTCCATTATTACATGCCATAATTATATCTGTGGAAACGTTTCGAGCTGGAGAATTCTCAGGGATATCATTCCTTGATCAATATTAGAGAACACTATGAAACAGAAGTTATTTTCCCTGGTAATGGCTGCCTGCTTGTTATTCCCTGTCTTGACATCGCTGGCCATGCTGTTATACCCAGGAGGCACGCGTTCTGATCCAAAT
>DATKXE010000037.1:0-5421 GCA_035529195.1 Anaerolineales bacterium | reverse complement strand
GATATCCGGGAAGAAGGGGACTCCCTTTTCTTTTTCTTTTTTATACTGCTCCAGGTATTCCTGGCGCTCTTTTTCATTCATGGTTCACTCCTCCCTCTTCGGAACTGCGCTGATGCCGAGCCGGATGACGAGATACATATGGAATCCGAGAAAAAGCAAAAGAATCGTTGGCAGCACCCAGATATGGGCACCGAAGAAGCGTGCCAGCGTGACCGCGGACAGCTCCTCGCCGCCGCGCATGATGCGCAGGATCGGATCCCCAATGAACGGGGCCACTCCCGCGATGCGTGTGCCGACGATGGTAGCCCAATACGCTTTTTGATCCCAGGGCAAGAGATAGCCGGTAAAACCAAAGCCCATCACGGCGAGCAACAAACCGACACCGGTGAACCAGGTCACCTCACGCGGGTACTTGTAAGAACCGGAGATGATGACGCGCACCATGTGGAGCACGGTCAGGAGCACCATGGCGCTGGCCCCCCAATGATGTACACCGCGGATGAACCAGCCTCCTGGGACCTGGGTGGTGATAAAGACGACACTATCATAGGCATGGTCTGGCGTGGGGACATAATATATTGTCAGCAGGATACCGGTAATACCCTGCAAGAGTGCCACGAACAGCGTGGCGCTGCCCAGGGTATACAACCAATTTACTTTGGGGATCTTGCGCAGAAAAATACCATCCCAGACGTTCCGCCATCCAATGCGCTCGTCAAGCCAATCTCCGAAATGTACACTCATTTCAACCTCCCAGCAGGATAAACAATTGCTCATCCTCAACCTTGGTCTCAAACCGGTCAAGGGGTTTGGGTGGAGGGCCAGAAACCACCAGACCTATTTTGTTAAAGGCCGCGTTGTGGCAGGGGCAGAAATACTGCCCTTGATCGCTGATCCAGCGCACGCGGCAGCCAAGGTGCGTGCAGATATTTGACAGGGCAATGTAATCACGCCCGTCTTCGGTGAGGACGTAGACAGAAAGCTCTTCCTCAGTCAGGATCCAACCGGTTTGTGTTTCAACAGTGGTTTTAAAAAGCGTAGGGGTTCCGAGCTCGACTTTTGAGGTTGGGCCGAGTCTGACCCAATTTTCAGATGTTTTTCGCTTCAGCGCGGGACCGATGACATAAGCCACGGCGGGTATCGCCATAACGATCCCCATCAGCGCCCCAATGGCACCGATTGCAATGGCTAAGAAATTTCGTCGGCTGAGCTGGTCTTTTTCTTCTTCCATCTTGGTCTCCTTTGGCGTTTACCAACTGGACGAATCACCACGTGTGGAATGTATTCTAATGTGCGTACACTTTAAAATCCTGATGAACAGGCGTAATTGACTTACTCCTCTGGTGCCCCATCTGCGATCCAGTTTTTCAGGAGCTCCAGTTCATCGGATGTCAGCTGGGCGAAGTGGGGATCCTCACTGGTCTGAATAACAAGGATGAGACTGTTCTCTGGGTCGCCAGCGATGATCACAGCCCCACTCTCGCTGCCCTGGGTGATGCCGGCGTAGGTGGTCAGGTCCAGCCCTTTCAAGCTGTTGGAGGTGCTGTGGCAGGCAGCGCACTTGCTCTCCAGCATGGGGCCAATCGTGCTCTGGTAAGTCAGCGCAGCACCTTCGGGAGGTGCGCTGGGCGTAGGCTCGGGAGGCAACTGCTCCAATAACAGCTCCCGCAGTCCGGGGGCATCGAAACCAGCGTATTCCCAAACATTGCCGTGGCAGGCGCTGTTGGAGCAGAATGAAGTGTTGTCAGTGCCGCCAGGATTGTCGGTGGTGTGGCAGTTGCTGCAGCTCGGGTCGAACACGTCCCGGTGTAAAGTGATCCAGTTTGGATTTGTATGTGTTTCGGGTTCGGGTCCGCTGCTGATCTCGATCTCGGAGACAAAATCTCCAGGACCGGCTACGACAGGGATGGAATGGCAGAGATTGCATTCCAGGCGAATGGCCTCCTCATCCGCGTTTAAGTGCTGACCACTGTGACAGCGGAAACAACCCGCTGAATCGTTATGCCCGATGTTGTTGGGATGAGTGGTCCAATCCGAATTCTGTTCCGGGTAGACGCTTTGAGAATAGGCATCTTGCAAGGCTGCTATGGCAACGTCAATTTTGTCCTGGTTTTCGGTGTAATATTCACCGTAATAAGTTTCGTAAAAACTGGCAATGGCCGCGATGCCCTCCAGCCCGATCTGGGTGGTGTCATAAATCTGGCTGTAGGTCTCACCGGCTACCCGGCGGATTTCGGGGATCTCAGGATCGATGATGCCGCGATTCATGAGCTCATCAACTGTCGCTTCGGGAGTGTTCACCAGGTGGGTGATGCGGTTATGGCAGGTGGTGCAGTCCATCTCCACCAGGTCATCCGGGTTCACATCACTGGGATCGAGTCCCGATTCAATGTCAATATATTCGGTGATAGTGCCATCGTTTTCGCTAACGCGCACGTAGGGGATCTCCTGCTCCTCAGGATCGAGGGGTAGGAATTCAATCTGGTTCTCAATATGCCAGTGGATGCCGCGCCCCAAACCTTCGCGCTTGCTGCCGCCGCCGGTCTTAAGCACTAAATAGGTGGTCAGGGGAGTGTTATCTTTGTCTGGTGTGAACTGCCTGATCTCGCGCAGGCTGTCATCGGAGAACTTTTCGGGGAGATGGCACTTCTCGCAGGTTTCGCGGGCGGGCTGCAAGCGGCGCGCCCGGATGGGAAACTCGTAAGTGTTGAAGGTGGTGGCGATGATGTGGCGCAGGTCGCCAGCCTTGCGGGTGACGCGGGTGGTGATAAAGCCTTTGCCAATATGGCAGTCGACACAGTCGATGCGGGCATGTGGAGAAGCTAGATAACTGGTGAATTCCGGGGGCATGGTGTGGCAGGCTGTGCCGCAGAATTCAGGTGAATTGGTGTATTCCCAACCCCACACAGCTCCGGATAAAACGATCAGGGTCAGGATGCCGAGCAATACATAAGGCAGGATGCGCACCCACCGAGGTGAACCTGCGGGGGGAAAGAAGAAATTTCGAAGACCAGTCTTGAATTTCTGCCAAAGCTTTCTCATAAATTTACTCCACTTGGGATAGATACCACTATTATAATTGATAGTGAAACGGGCCGGGTAGTCTCCGGCCCGTTTCAAATGATGTTTCTAAGTACAGATTGATAAAATGTTTACTGCTCCGCTGGTTTATGATAATCCACTGCTTTCTCGATCAGCTCTTCATCTGTCTTTTCGGAGGCTGTCACGCCGTGGCAGTGGCGGCACGCGAAATTGAGGCCGATCTCGGACAGTGAAGCCGATCCATCTTCGTTGAACTGCTCGATCTGGGTTGGGTTG
Organism: Anaerolineales bacterium; assembly: GCA_035529195.1. Taxonomy (GTDB): domain Bacteria; phylum Chloroflexota; class Anaerolineae; order Anaerolineales; family UBA4823; genus PFL25. The sequence continues at coordinate 2,103 of DATKXE010000037.1, read as the reverse complement.
ATGCGCATCAAGTGGGTGCGGATATCGCCAGTAAAGTTCTCAGTGTTACCGACCGCGGACTTGACCATGCGCGGCATGTGGCAGTCGATGCACTCAGCAGCGGCGGGGTGGATCACCGAGTCCTGGAACTGGGTCTCTTCCAGGTGGCAGTTCTCACACTGGGTGCGGGTGTTGGGTACCGCATCGTCCATGCGCAGCTGCACGACACCTTCGTGGGGGTCATGGCAGATCACACAGTCGATGACAACGTGCTTGCCCTGGAATAGCTCCTCGTACTGCTCGTGATGTTGGATAAAGCCGCCGCTGGCGTCGACCAATTCGATCTCGCCGCGGCGATGGCACTGACCGCACAGCTCACCATCGCGGTCGATATCCATCTGCACGCCCTGCGGGTTCTGTATGTGCAGCCCACCCGGACCATGGCATTCTTCGCACATGATGCCGGGTTCGGCCCAGGTACCCACCACACCAGGCAGATCGTCCTGGCTGCCGTTGGGGCTGTAGCCGGTGGTGTGGCAGCTGCCGCAGTCATAGGGTATATCTTCTTCACCAGAATGGTAGGTTACCCAGCCTGCATCAGTACCTACGATCGGATTAGCAAAGTTGTATTGGTTGAGATATTCTTCGTTGCCGGAAGCGCCGGGTTCGTCGGTGATGATGTAGCCATCCTGGTCCACAAAACGAGCTTTCCAGTTATAGCCGCCGATCACGTAAGCGATGTCATCCCAGGTGTAGCCCTCCGGCAGCTCGCTCAGCTCGGTGAAGGGGTACTCGGGGGGCTGACCAGCCACTACCGGATTGAGCTTGTAAGCGTGACCGGACTGCATGAAGACCTCAGCGGTGTCCGCATGGCAACCAGCACAGGTGCCGCTGCCGACATATTCTGCGCCTACGCCACCTGTTCCTACCTCAGCTTCGCCAGTTGGGCCAGACGGTCCCGCGGGACCTTCCTGTCCAGGAGGTCCTTGGGGACCTTCAGGTCCTGGTGGTCCCGCGGGACCCGATTTTCCTTCTGGTCCTTCAGATCCCGCGCAGGCTGCCAGAGCGGCGATAAGCACTATCATGGCAGCAAACATGAACAGGTATTTAATTATTTTCATTGTCCATCTCCTCGTTTTGCAGAAAGGTAACCTTACCCGAGGTAATTATTGTATCCTAGCATCTTATGATTTGGATATAATCACCTAAGATTGGGTAAATTTACCCGGTAATTTTACCCCAAACATTAACCTTGAATGAGTGCATATGTAATGCAGGGTATAGGATGTTTGTCATATCCTCGCAGAGCATAGATTCAACAGTTTGCTGTACAATAGCTCTGGTTGGAGGCAGCGAGATCATGGAGTTCACTGTGAGGTTTATTTAATAGCCATGCAATGGGATATCGTATTAATTTTCTTCATTTACGGGCTGGCGTTTTTCAGCATGGGGGTGGCCCTGTCACTGGAGAGCATGCGCACACTAAGGTTGGCAGAACGGCGGGTGCTGCGCCCCTTGGCAGTATTTGGCTTACTGCACGGCATGCACGAGTGGATCGAAATCCTGCTGATGCAGGGTGCGTGGCTGGGGGTACCTTTCCCGGAATACATCGCTTGGTTGCGCTTCGCGCTGCTAGTGATATCCTTTATTCCCCTGATTTATTTTGGATTGCTGATGCTGGTCGGACCGGATCGGGGGAGCGGCTTACCCGTGGCAATCTTGATCGGCATGCTGGGTATTTATGCGATCGCGCTGCTGGTCATCTACCAGCTAAGACCGGATTTGCTGCTCGCGCCGGCGGATACCCTGGCTCGTTATTTCCTGGCGGTGCCTGGCAGCATCCTGGCTGGTTTGGGGCTGGGCAAGCGCGCCCGGCAGGTAGAAGATGAGGGGCGGGCGGACATCGCCCGGCGTTTCAGATGGGCAGCGCTGGGTTTCATTCTTTATGGGGTAACCCAGATATTTGTAGCGCCGATCGATATTTTCCCGGCGAACGTGATCAATTCTGCAGTCTTTGTGGGCACCCTGGGTTTCCCAATTCAACTGGTAAGGGCGGCGATGGCAATACTGGTGACGGTGAACCTGATCCAGGCCATCCAGGTGGTAGATCGGGAGCGCGAGGAA
>DATKXE010000036.1:0-4511 GCA_035529195.1 Anaerolineales bacterium | reverse complement strand
GGATTCAAGTTTGAAGAGATTCAAAAAAAACCGGACGGCATAGTGCTGTCCGGTTTTTCGATTAACTTTTAACTCTATAGATCAGTTTGTTTAGGAGCTTTCAGGGCAGCTAATTGCCGCTCAAGCTCTGCCCGTCGCTCTGCTGCTGCTTGTGAGACTTCTGATCGAATTTGGTTTGTGCGCATGTTGATTCCAGCGCGCAGATCTTCACCAGAAGAAGGGGCCAGGAGAATTGCTACAGTTGCTCCAATTAATCCGCCAATGGTCGCCCCTAGAAGAAAATTTAACGCTCGGTTCATGATTTGCTCCTATCTTTGTTGTTGCCAGGACTGATAATCAAGAATTATAATACTAAAATCATTCAATAAGGATTCAAAATGAAAACAATAGACCCGAATTTCCCTCTCGTTGACCTGCACCGCCACCTGGAAGGTTCCATTCGCATAGAAACAATTCTTGAACTCGGTCGGCAGCACAATCTACAGCTTCCTGGTTGGGATGAAGAAAGCTTGCGGCCATATGTCCAGGTAACAAAGCCACAGCCTGGTGTCATGGCATTTATCGCTAAAATCGAATTGGTTGTGAGTGTGCTTGCGGATTACGCTGCTTGCCAGCGGGTTGCTTATGAATATGTTGCGGATGCCAAAACGGAGGGTTTGGATTATGTGGAGTTACGTTTCAGCCCATATTTCATGGCTGAACCACATGGATTAGACCCAGTAGGAGTTGTAGAATCAATTATTGATGGCATTGAAGCAGCGCGAAGCGATACCGGAATGAACGTAAACTTGATCGGTATTATCAGCCGAACTTATGGCCCGGAAATCGCGAATGATGAATTGTCAGCCCTATTGGAATCCAAGGATAATATAGTTGGATTAGATTTGGCGGGAGATGAAGCAAAATTCCCAGGTGAACTCTTTGTCGATCACTTGAAAAAAGCAAGGGATGCTGGATGGCATGTGACCATTCATGCCGGGGAATCTTCCGGACCGGAAAGTGTTTGGCAGGCAATCCGAGACCTGGGGGCGGAAAGGATTGGGCATGCAGTTCATGCTGAGGGTGATCCATCATTAATGGAATATATGGCAGAAAATGGAATTGGTATTGAAGCGAATTTAACCAGCAATGTTCAAACCAGTACTGTACCGGATTACCCCAGTCATCCCTTACGCCAGTTCTTAGAATTGGGTTTGTGTGGAACGATCAACACTGATGATCCAAGGATAAGCGGTATCGATATTCAGTATGAGTATGAAGTAGCTGCGTTGGCTGCGGGTTTAACGCATGATCAGATATACCAGGCTCAGCGAAATGCGCTGGAAGCAGCTTTCTTATCCAACCAGGATAAAAGAGAATTAGTTCAGAAGTGTGCTCAGGATACACCATCTTGAACCAGCCATTGATCATCTCTGCCGGCATGCCCCGCGCCGGTTCTGGTTGGTATTACAATCTGGTCCATGACCTTGTAGTCAAGGGTGGGGGTCAAAATGCGCGCCAGATACGCAACCAATACTACCTGCAGCCTGTGCTAACCGCAGTAAATTGCAATATCAGCACGCTAAGTTTTTTCCGATTAATTCCCGTCCTCATACCAGCGAGGTTAGGAAATAAATTTGTAATAAAGACTCATGCCGGACCAAATCAGATCACGCGGCTGTTATTGAATTATCAGTGGATTTCTGTAGTCTATATCTACCGCGATCCGAGAGCAGCCCTCTTATCTGCTTATGAGTATGGGCAGCGGGCAACCGCAAATAACCGGCCAAATGCATTTTCTCATCTTAACACCCTGGATAAAGCTGCGCAATTTATTAAATTCTATGTCAATATTTGGGATGCCTGGTCCAGGATTACGGATGTGTTGATTGTTCGTTATGAGGACTTGTTGTCCGGTTATCTTGAAGAAATTGAGCAAACTATGCACTTCTTAGATCTTGAGTTAACTCGTGCAGAGGGCGAAAAGGTGTATGAGCAATATCATCCAGGAAAAGGTGATCCAGAACAAAAGGGGACTCACTTCAGCCAAGGTGAACCGGAAAGGTTTCGCCGGGTGTTTTCCCCATCGCAACTTGAGAAATACACCGATATGTTTGAGCCTGCTTTGCTGCGCATGGGTTATGAAAAATGAGTCCTTGCACATTTTAGAGAAATTGGAGATAATTGGTTAACAGCCTGGATCATTAATGACCAGGACTAGAAATTTCAAATCCCAATAAACGCCCAAAGATTTGGCGATTGTGAGCGCCCTGTGTAAAAACCGAACGTCGCTCACTGCTGTAGGCAGCCATTTCCGCGACCCCTACCACTTCTCAAAGGAGGGTACCGTGTCTACAATCCCTAATATTTCTACAGATTCCCTAATCACAACTCGCAATAAAATAACAACCCGTGTGTTCCAGCAGAAAAAGAAGCGCGGCGAGCCGATCAGCATGCTGACCGCCTATGATTATCCTACCTCCCTGATCCTTGATAAAGCCGGGATCGATTCGTTATTGGTGGGTGATTCACTCGGCATGGTAGTGCTGGGCTATGAGAATACCCTGCGCGTCACCATGGAAGAAATGCTTCATCACTGTCGAGCAGTTGCACGTGGTTCGCAATATGCATTATTAATTGGGGATATGCCCTTTATGTCCTACCAGGTCTCGGTAGAGGAGGCAGTGAAGAATGCTGGAAGGTTTCTTCAAGAGGGGGCTATGGATGCTGTCAAATTAGAAGGTGGGCGTGAACGGTCAGAAGCTGTACGCGCAATAGTCAGTGCTGGAATCCCTGTAATGGGACATCTTGGTCTTACTCCTCAAAGTGTGCACCAGTTTGGTGGATTTCGTGCCCAAGGCAAAACCGCTGCCGCGGCAAGGAGACTCTATGAGGATGCGCTATTGCTGCAGGGTGCTGGTTGTTTTTCCTTAGTTCTGGAATCTGTCCCCGAGCGCCTGGCAGGATTGATCTCCCAGCGCCTGGATATACCGACTATCGGTATAGGTGCAGGGAGCGGTTGTGATGGTCAGGTGTTAGTAACTCATGACCTGCTGGGTTTTTTCGATCGTTTCACACCTAGATTTGTCAAGAAATTTGCAGATTTTTCAACCTTGATGGAAGGGGCGATTATTGAATACATTTCAGAAGTCGATAGCGGTAGATTCCCAGCACCTGAGCATACGATTGACATGCCTGATGAGGAATGGGAACACCTTATAGACGAGATTGGAAATTAATCCTCGGTCAATTATTGAGATTTGTGGATTTCTCACTGGAGTGATGATTTGATGAATGTGAATGAGCCTCCGATACTCTTGGTTGGCACAGGAGCGATGGCAAGCCTGTTTGCTGCTTTGCTTGCAGCAAAAGGTTTGAAAGTGAGGCTGTTGGGAACCTGGAAGGAAAATATCAAGGTTTTGAATGAAGTTGGCGTCAAGTTCATCGATCAGGAAGAAAATGAGTTCATTTATCCAGTTGAAGCAACCAGTGATCCCGAAAAATGTTATGGCAGTCGATTTGCTATCGTTTTGGTTAAATCGTATCAGACTACATATGCAGCAAAACGTTTGGTTAAGTGTTTGGAACCGGATGGTCTAGTTTTGACATTACAAAATGGATTGAATAACCGGGAGATCCTGGCTGATGCATTAGGTGAGCAGCGCGTCATCTCAGGAGCTACCACACTTGGAGCAACCTTGATCGGACCTGGTATTGTCCGGATGGGTGGAATAGGTGGGATCAGTATTGGATATCATAAAAACGTCAAGCTTCCAGCGGATCTCTTGCGACAGGCTGGATTTGAGGTTGCGGTAGTTGGAGATACCCGATCTTTGGTTTGGGGAAAGCTGGTGATTAACGCTGCTATAAACCCGCTAACTGCTCTGCTCGGAGTGAAGAATGGGGAGCTGCTGGAAAATCCGAATTCACGCAAGCTGATGAAGTTGATTACGATCGAATCAGCCGGGGTAGCAGCCGCTTTAGAGATCAAATTACCATATCCTGATCCAGTAGAAACTGTGGAATCAGTTGCTCAAAGGACAGCCAGCAACTATTCTTCGATGTACATCGATATGGGCAGGGGTAGTCTCACCGAAATTGATGCCATCAACGGTGCCATTGTTCGCGCGGGTGAGGCGATCGGTGCTCCTACGGATAAGAATAGGATGTTATGGTTGTTGGTAAGAGCTTCAACAAAGGATCAACAGCTCAATTAAATTCCTGGATGGGAAAGATTAAGGAAATGATCACAGTCAAATCAATCTCAGATCTCCGTCATTCCCGAGCGGATTACCCATCTCCAGTTGGTTTAGTGCCAACCATGGGTTTCTTGCATGATGGACATTTATCTCTCGTTGAAAGAGCTCGCGAGGAATGCGCCAGCGTTGTGGTCAGCATCTTCGTCAATCCGACCCAATTCGGACCACAAGAGGATTATGGTGCTTATCCGCGTGATATCCTGCAAGACCTCGAACAGCTCAAGCAACACGGTGTGGACCTGGTATGGATCCCAGAGACAGAACAAATGTACT
>DATKXE010000035.1:0-4512 GCA_035529195.1 Anaerolineales bacterium | reverse complement strand
TCATTGATCTCAACCAAATTGCCTGAATATTGCCAGACATCACAACCTAAATAATCCTGTTTAATGATCGTTATTGATTTCATCTGAATAAAGATTGTGAATATACACTATTCTGTTCTCTAATGATATTGAAAACTACTCGATACCCTGCGTGAAGATATCCCGCTCAATGAAATCAATCCTCTTGAATGCCAGTATCAGACTCGAAAATTAGATTAATCCCATCATCCTGATTTATAGATATTTGAATTTCTTCTCCCATATCGGGGATTTTTGTATTTGATAGGAAATAAAACTTTAGTTTAATTCCGCAGCTGGATATGATTACTTGACAAAGATTTCCTTGAAAGGTCTTTTCAATGAGGGTACCATGTAATATCAACCCATCTTCCCCGTTCAGTACAGCAGAGTCAGGTCGAATTAATATTGTTGCTGAGCCTCGAAATTCTCCAGAGAAAGGTAGTCTTCCAAGCGCCGACTCGATGAAAGGCTGGTTGTTTTCAATTTTGATGAATCCGGGGATCAGATTTGATAATCCAAGAAAGCGTGCTGCATAACTGGTAGCTGGAAAATTGTAAATCTCTTCAGGAGTTCCAATCTGTTCAACTTTACCTTCTTTCATCAAGACCACACGGTCGGCAATGGTAAAAGCTTCTTCCTGGTCATGAGTGACATAGATAGCCGTTTGTTCGAGTTCCCGTAGAATGCGGCTTATCTCACCGATGAGACGTTCGCTAAGTGAGCGGTCGAGTGAACTGAGCGGTTCATCTAACATCAATAATCCTGGTTGAGGAGCAATAGATCTAGCCAGAGCCACACGCTGCTGTTCTCCACCCGAAAGCGTGTTTACATCACGGTGCTGCAATTCCCGCAGTCCGACAAGTTCTAGTGTCCCGATAACTTTATTTTGAATGAATCCTTTATCCTTTCTTTGCATTCTCAATCCGAAAGCCACATTTTCGAACACATTCATATGGGGGAAAAGCACATCTTCCTGGAACATCAATCCAAATCCCCTTAGATGGGGTGGAACATCATTCATCTGTGATCCCTGCCAGTAGATGTCTCCATTATCTGGGTGTTCAATTCCTGAAATAATCGCTAGTAAGGTTGATTTCCCGCACCCACTCGGTCCAAGCAGAGCTATAATCTCCCCGGAGAATAGATCGAAAGTGATCCCAGATAAGACTTTCTTGTCTGAGAATGATTTTTCAATATTAATAATTTGAAGGATGGGCTGAATTGTCACAATATTATTATGATATTTTTTGTTGATATCTGTCAAATATCCGATAGGTTGGTTAAAACTCACCAATATTAGCGATACGCATTCGCTCAATGATGATCAAACCAGTGGCAGCAACGATCATCAATATCGTGCTTAATGCCATCGCCTGACCATAGTTTATCGCCCCTGGTTGAGATATAAAGCGGTAAATCATTATCGGAATAGTTGGATTTTCTGGGCGCGAAATTAAAGCTGTCGCCCCAAATTCTCCCAGCGAAATGGTGAAGGCGAAGGTTGCTGCAACAATTAAAGCTCTCCCAATTAATGGTAAATCCACAGTGCGAAAAATCTTCATAGGAGAAGCACCCAACACTCCTGCGGCTTGCCGGAGGCGGGGTTTGATGCTTCGCAATGCTGGGGACAAGCTGCGAACAACGAACGGAAAAGCAACCAGAGTATGGGCGAAGGGAATCAGAATTGGTGAAGCCCGAAAATCGAAGGGTGGTCGGTTTAATGCGATAATGAATCCTAGACCCAGGGTGACTGCCGAGGTTCCCAGGGGGAGCATCAGGACCGGATCGAGGATGCGATTAAAATAGGATCCAGAATTGCGAGAAAGCGCCCAGGCAGCTGGCATACCAATTGCCAGAGCGAGAATGACGGTAATCGTAGCATACATCAAAGAATTCCCGATAGCAGTCGTTGGGGGAACGTAAAACATTGAATCAATGCGATTGATCGTCAGCTGGTGGTAATTATCGAGTGTGAATCCAGAAAATAATTCGACCGGTTGGCCTCGGCCAACTTCAAGGCGGGTGAACGATTTCATAGCGAGAGCAAGCAAAGGTGTGATGAGTATGGTGAACAAGACAAATAACACCACACCGGCAAATATTCTGCTCTTCCAGGTTGTTAGCCTCTTCTGGGTAAAACGTCTGGAGTGAAGCTGGAGGGGTTGCGCTAACCTGCGGTTCAAATGAGTATAAATGATGGTCATTGCAAGGGTGCAGATTAACTGTAAGATCGACAGCACCGCAGCTAAAGGCAAATTAAACAAGCTGATGGTTTGGTAATAAATTTCTACTTCCAAAGTTGCGAATTTAGGTCCCCCCAAAATCAAGATCACGCCAAATGAGGTAAAGTCAAAAATGAACACGAGCAAAGCTGCAGCAGTGATCGCCGGGCCGATTATCGGCAGGGTGATCTTGAAAAAAGCGGTCATGCGGTTGGCACCAAGAATCCTGGCAGCTTGATTCAAACGAGGATCAATATGCGACCAGAAATCACCAACCATACGGAGAACGATGGTCGTGTTATAAAATATGTGGGCGAGCAGAATCGCATAGATGGTATTTGTAAAATGAATTGGAGCTGCCTCCAGACCAAATAACCTCATTGCAGCTAAATTCACCCAGCCTCGAGGACCCAGAAGTGCATAAAAGGCAGCTGCAACCACAACCGTTGGAATAACGAATGGGACTACTGATAATGCTTGGATTAATGATTTGCCTCGAAATTCGTATCGAGCAAATAGGTAAGCTCCGGGTAATCCAATGGCTAAAGTCAATAGAGTTGAGAGAGCCGCTTGCCAGATTGTGAACCACAAAACTTGGCGAATGGATTGTGATTTTAAAGCTTCAATGACAGGAGTTAAGAGATCAGTCCCTTGACTCTTAAAACTAACTTTGATAATACTGGAAAGAGGAAAGAAATAGAAGATCCCTAAGAATGTTAATGGCAATAGCCACAATAAACCTAACGAAATCAATCGACGGACATTTATCTTCTTGTTTGGATCCATTCTAAACAGCTTCAACGCAATACAAGCTGTGTCCACTCATTAATCCACTTCTCACGGTTGACAGCAATATCTTCATAGCTGACAGAGGCGGGATTTTCAGGGATGGCTAAATATTTCTCAAAAACATCATTTAGTTTTGCTTGTCCATTGACTGGAAACACGAACATCTGGAGAGGAATTTCTTCTTGAAACTCCGGGGAGAGCATGAAGTCAATCCATTTTTCTGCTAAATCGCGATTCTGAGTTCCTTTGAGGATGCCAATGAATTCTATCTGGCGGAAGCAAGCACCATCACTCACTACTGCCGCGGTGGGAGATTCCGTAATGGGGGTTTCGGAATAGATGACTTCAAATGGAGGGCTGGAGCCATAAGATACGACGATTGGTCGTGAGCCTCCGGAGCGGGTGAATTCCTGGTTATAAGCAACTTCCCAATCATTAACTACCAGCACATCATTTTCTACCAATCCCTGCCAATATTCTAAATATCCGGGATCCCCATAATACCCAATTGTTGCTAATAGAAAAGCCAATCCAGGTGAGGAGGTAGCGGGATTCTCAACTACGACCAATGCTTTATATTGGGAGTCCAGTAGGTCATCGAGATTTTCAGGTGGGAGGAAGCCGTGGTCTTCAAAGAAAGACTTGTCAAAATTAAGACAAACATCCCCAAAGTCAACCGGTAAGGCACCGTACTCCATATCGAGCTTAAAATTATCATCAATTGCGGATAGTCGAGGGGATCGGTATGGCTCGAATATGTCTTCCTTGAGAGCTCTGCTGAGATAAGTATTATCCACACCGTAGAGCACATCTGCAAGTGGTTTATCTTTTGCCAGAATTGCTTTGTTCACCGTGGTTCCTGCATCACCGGATTTAAGAAATCTGACTTCTACTCCATGCTCTGCTTGAAAATTTTCCAGCAGCTGTTCTGAGATCGAGAATGAATCGTGGGTCATGACCGAAAGGGTGCGAACTCCCTCTTGCTGAGATGATTCAGGGTCAGAAACAAAACCGCAGGCGGTTGTTAGAATTACTAATGCCAGAAAATAGACCAACTGTATTGAAACTCTTGCTTTCATCCTCTTACACCTCTTCGCTATCTGTCAGGATGTCCCGGTGAATTAACAGCATTTTTCCTTTTCCGATTAGAACCTGAGCGGAAGTACCCACTAATTCATTGGAAACACTGAGAGTATTGCCCTGGGGAAGATCGACATGGTTTAACTGCCAACGTAAACCTCGGGTAGACACATCTGTAACATCTTCAGATAAAGGGATCAGGGAAACTATATCCCCTGGGTTTCCCAAAATCGAGATCGTATCGTGATTCCTCATTAGATAAGCCGTATCAGGCTCATCAATTACGACCAGAGACAATGGTGCCCATTCACTCCTGGTTAACAGCATCAAATTAGCCAGACTTAGATCAAGTCGACCTCCGAGAACACCATAAAAAATCACATCATCCACTTGATGTCTG
>DATKXE010000034.1:0-3382 GCA_035529195.1 Anaerolineales bacterium | reverse complement strand
GATGGATTAGCAGCTGCTAATCCATGGAAGCGTTTAGGAGTATTGATCGCAGGTCCTTTTTCGAATTTATTGGTTGGGGTCCTGCTTTATGCCATGATTATTAACCGGCTTGGAGCTCCGATTCCAGACCAGGTACAGGTTGTGGAAGTTGTTCCAGGTTCACCGGCTGAACAAGCCGGTCTGCTTCCTGGAGATCTGATCGTTCAGGTAAACGAGACCGAAATTGATGGTACTGAATCTATTCATTCTGCGATTTACGATAACCTCGGTCTCGCAACGCAGATAACTTACTCTCGTGATGGTGAGGTGGCTACAGTCTCCCTGGTGCCGCGAACAGAACCTCCAGAAGGGGAGGGAGCGATCGGGATTGTGATGAGCAATCCGACCCAACCGGTAAGTGTGATCGCAGCCCTACCAGCCGGTGTTGGCGCAGTCTATCAGCACAGTGAAACCCTGCTTACCTTCCCAGTTAAGATCCTCCAGGGAGAAATGGATGCCAGTGAAGGACGTTTGCTAGGCTTTAAGGGTATGTTCGATGTCTACCAGGCTGTCCAGGAAACTGAAGCCACGCAAAATATTCCCTCGGGAGTCAATGTTTTGGGTTTCTTTGCTACTTTGACTATCTCATTCGGTATTCTTAACTTGCTGCCCATACCTGCATTGGATGGTGGGCGAATTATGTTTACCCTCCCGGAGATTATTCTTGGTCGCCGCGTGCCGCCCAAGTACGAGAATGCCATCCATTTGGTGAGCCTTGCTCTACTGCTCATGCTGCTCCTGTTTGTCAATTTACAAGATTTCCTCAATCCGATATCATTACCCTGAACCTAAACCAGGTGACGGCGAATTCCAATTATTTGATGTGAGAAGCATGTCTGATAATCCAGAATTACCATTTCAGACACTGGTCGATGCATTGCTGGATCAAGAGACGCCTTTCGATCCGCGTTATCTTCATCACCTATCCGATCTTGAAGGTGAAGATCTTGCCGCATTGCTCGAAGTTTGGCCGCAAGTGCCTCTGGTCCGCCGTCAGGCCCTGCTTGAGGATTTGATTGAGCTTGCCGCCGCTGATAACTTGCTGTCATTTGAGAATATTGGTCGGCATGCCGTCAGCGATCCGGATGGAGGAGTTCGGACATTTGCGGTGCAGTTGTTATGGGAGTTTGAAGGTCGCGATCTGATCTCCTTGTTTCTCGAGCTGCTTAAATCGGATCCAATTCCGGAAGTCAGGGCAGCGTCAGCCACTGCTCTGGGTCTATTTGTATACCATGGAGAGTTAGACCGGCTGCCGAAGGAGAAGCTGTGGGAGATTGAGGATCCATTACTGAAAGCAGCTACCAAGGACCAGTCAGAATTGGTACAATGCCGTGCCCTTGAATCGCTAAGTTACTCGGGTCGCGCTGAAGTTGCGCAGCTGATCGAAACAGCTTTTACCTCCGGTGATCATGATAAGATGGCTTCAGCCCTGATTGCGATGGGACGCTCGATGGAACCCCGCTGGGAGAAAACTGTACTGCAGATGCTGAACAGTAAAATCCCTGCATTGAGGGCCGAAGCAGCCCGAGCTGCCGGGGAGATCGAGATCAATGCTTCGATCCCAACATTAGTTGAATTGACCGAGGATAGTGAGCAGATTGTACGCGCTGCTGCTATCTGGTCGCTTTCTGAAATCGGTGGGGATCAGGCACAGCATACATTGGAGCAGATCTTTCAGGAAACTGATGACGATCTGGAGGCCGACTTCCTGGAAAGCGCATTAGGTAATATCACCTTCACAGATGGACACGAACCATTTTCATTATTTGATATACCGGAAGAGAGTACCGAGGATGAACTGCTCGAATTGCTGATCTCACAAGATAGCAGCCCGGAGGCGGGTGGTAATGGTGACCTCAACGCGGAGCAAAGTGAGCAAGATGGGGGTTATATGACCGATTATGATCCTCTAAGCGAGGACGAGGACTTCTAGGTTTGAGTGACCTCTTCTATTTATTCAGCAACAATATTCTACCTATCTTCCTGGCAGCTGCAGCTGGTTTTTTGGTCGCCAAGTATCTTGGGGTAACGCCGCGCGCAGTATCACGGATCGCCTTTTATATTTTCAGCCCCTGCCTAATTTTCACCCTATTAACATCTGGGCAGCTGGACGGTGATGACATCACTCAAATGGCAGTTTTTACTGCGGTAAGCATCCTGATCATGGGAGCGATAGCTGCACTGATTGCTCGTTTGCTGCGCTTCGAACGCAGCTTCATGGTTGCACTGATCATAACGGTCATGTTCGCTAATGGTGGGAATTTCGGGTTGTCGCTAAACCTCTTCGCATTTGGAGAAAGCGCAGTAGCGCATGCCAGTATTTATTTCGTGACCTCAGCTTTCCTGGTCTATACCCTGGGCGTTGTTTTAGCTTCGTGGGGACATTCTGACCTGAAAACAGCATTATTGGGGGTGTTTAAAGTCCCAGTGATCTATGCGGTCATCTTTGCCTTGATCTATAATTGGCTTAATTTGAAGTTACCCCTTCCAGTTGAGCGAACAGTCTCTTTGTTATCAGACGCAGCTATTCCGGTTATGATCGTGCTGTTAGGTATCCAGCTTTTCAACGCGAAAATCAGCAGGGAAACCTTTAAAGTCGGATTATCAAATTTTTTGCGGTTGGTTGCTGCTCCAATACTAGCGATTGGGTTGGCCACACTGTTTCATCTCGAGGGTGCCGCATATCAAGCAGGTGTGCTTGAGTCTGCAGTGCCAACAGCTGTGCTGACCACAGTGCTGGCGACTGAATTTGATCTTCAACCCGCCTTCGTTACTACCGCGGTGGTTACATCTACTCTGCTCAGTCCACTGACACTGACACCGCTTCTTGCTTACCTGGGGGCATAATGGTGCTCCGGAACAGGCTCATCCTGATTGCATCAATTATTGTTTTATTTGGGTTGGTGCCCAGTTCAGGATGGGCCCAATCGGAATTTGAAATTATCCCTGAAGAACCTGTCTATACATTTGGAAAAAAAATAACTTTTACAGCTGCGCTCCATTCTACTGAGGGAATTGACCAGGTGCTGCTCTATATCCAGCCCAACGATGAAGCGGATCTCCAGGTTTTCCCGGTTATGATGGATGCCTCTGGCAACCTGTCCATAGATATCGATCTGGTGGAAAACCCACTACCTGGTTTTGCAGATATCCGCTACTGGTACCAAGTGAATATGGTCAGTGGGGAAACTTATCAAAGTTTCGTTTATTCCTTCACATACACGGATAACCGCTACTCATGGAGAACTTTATCCGGTGAGCAATTTACCATCTATTGGTATGCGGGTGATCTTGCATTTGGCGAGGAATTGTTGAATGTGGCCCTGGAAGGTGTTAGAGATGT
>DATKXE010000033.1:0-2709 GCA_035529195.1 Anaerolineales bacterium | reverse complement strand
GGTGGCGGGCAAATCCTTTGTCCGTGAGTGGCAGATTGTGACCGTAGCATTGCTCTTCACCAGCAGTAAAGCCACCGGCATACCGACGATATTCGACCGGCCCAGGACGACAGCCTCTGCTCCCTCAAGTTGAACCCCTGTCTCTCCAAGCAGATACATAATCCCGGAAGGAGTGCAGGGTACGAACAAGGATTCACGACCTTTTTGAGCCAGGCGACCGATATTGACTGGATGAAAACCATCCACGTCCTTCTCGAGATTTATCGCCTGAAGAACCTTTTCCTCGTCCAGGCCATCCGGCAGGGGTAGCTGCACCAGGATGCCGTTCACTTTAGGATCAGCGTTTAATTCCTTGACCAATCTTTCGACTTCCTCCTGTGTGGCAGTGGCGGGTAATTTGTGTCCATAAGACTCGATACCTGCTTTTTCACAGGCTTTTATTTTCGAACGTACATATACCTGCGAAGCCGGATCTTCTCCAACCAGAACCGTTGCCAATCCTGGATTCGGTTTTCCGGCTGCCACCATTTCGGCAACATCCTCAGCCACTTTTTCGCGAACTTCAGCAGCTATTGCTTTGCCATCGATAATCTTTGCGGTCATAATTTGCTCCTTGTGGTATTGTGATGAGATAACTTATTGTAATAAATCCAGGAGTAGCAGCCTCACCGCCAATTTAAACCCTGATCACTCCACAATTATTGCATAATCATATTCAGCAACCAAATCAACTGGCTCCGCCTGGGCGTTTTCCCCATAAACGATGCGGAACCCATACATATAATTGCCGCCCAGAGTCTGACCATGGTAAGTCACCCGCACCTCAAATTCCTCATCAGGTGTTAATAATACCTGTGATCCTTCAGGCAGAGTAGCATCCCCTTCTAAAATCACTTCTTGACCATTCTGGACTATGGCAACCTGCACCACATCCACGTGCAGGATTTGACCACCCAGCATCACATGCAGCGAGTGCAGCTCCGCTGGCTTACGACCCTCATAGCGTACCTGGTAATGACCATCTTTATCATTACGCAATAGGACAAGCAGCTGCTCATCACCCCCAACCATGACAAATGGGTCCGGATTGCTGATTGAACAGGATGATAGGGGGATAATGAGCATCAGGGCTGCAGAGATTACCAGCCACAACCAAGTTCGGGGAGAATTACGTATAACGGTCCAATTAATACATGATCTAAATACCATCAAAGAGTCCGACCTCCAAAAGACATTCAGCTCTCGTTCGAATATTTCGGAGCCGTGGATGACCTTCAATTGCTCCACCAATTATCCTCGAAAGTGATAAATTTTACAAGCGCTTCCTGTGGAAATCAGTTTCAAGGTCGCCAGGAAGCATCAAATTCAAAACCTTCATCATCTGTCAGGCGCTGCCGCCCCACGTTTGCGGTCATGATGTAAATATCGTGGTTGCTGCCTTCCGGCCAGCTCTCAAATGCGATCCAGGCTCCATCATGGGAATAAGAAGCTTCTCTCATCGGGATCACTTCCTGAACCACACGGTTTTCAATCAGGTTGCCCTCTTCGACACGCATCGCAACCAGGCGTGGTACACCTCCCAACAGCTCGGTTTGGGTGAACATGATCACCACCTCATCAGGTGACCAATTTGGATGGGTATCTTTAAGGCTTCCACTGCGCGAGAGCAAAACAGCTTCTTCTCCAGATTGATCCATAATCCATATCTGGTAAGGTCCGCGCCGGGTCGTGACGAAAACAATCTGCCTGCCATCCGGAGACCAGGCAGGTTGGCTATCACGCACCGTATTTGCTGAAATGGAACGAACACTGTTATCTTCCAGGATAAATTCGTAGATTTGCGCCCGGTTATAATCGCGCAAGGAAGTAAAGGCAATTCTGGTACCATCCGGAGACCAGGCGGGATCAAAATCTCCACCTGGAGCAGATGGCAAAGGTGTAGTTTCACTTCCATCCACGTTGATGATAAAGATACCCGCACCGGGATAGATCTCCTGGTTGCCGCCGCAGGGAGATATGAAGGCCAAGCGCTCCCCGTCCGGAGACCAGGCAGGTTGGCAGGCGCCCTCCTGCATATCCGTGATCTGGTGCGAGGAAGTTCCATCAGAATTCATTAACCAAATTTGGGGCAATCCGGTAATATCGCTGGCAAAAGCGATCTGCCCAGATCCACCCCCTAAAGGTGTTGGAGAGGGGGTGAAAGTTGCGCTTGGGCTGGGTCGCTGGGTCGGTCCTGTTGTTGCTGTACTCGTGCTGGTACTATCCACTGTGCTTGGCGTAGGGGAAGATGAAATTTGAGTTGCGGTTTTTACTGCTCCCACCAAAAGTGCCGTTCCTTGCTGATCATTAGTTGAGCTGGGAAAACCGGCATCCGCTGTGGGTGTATTCGAGCCAACTGAAATTGGGATCGATAACAGATTACCAGGAATCATAGAAAAGGCCTGGTTGATCAATTGCGGTTGGAAAATGTAGGCACCCCCAACCAAAGCAGTGATCAATACAATAAAGAATGCACCGATCAACCAGCAGCCAATGCCCCGCCTGCCAGATTGCCTTCTGCCCATCGAAGCCAAACTGGCTCCATTTGCGGGCAAGAAAGACGCACCCTGATCATTTTGGCTGCCATCAGAAAACATACCTGTAGATGAATTCGCAGGTTTTGCAGAATCAACTTGACCTGCTGGGATCAGTGTCGCCTCTTTGGTGGCG
>DATKXE010000032.1:0-6400 GCA_035529195.1 Anaerolineales bacterium | reverse complement strand
ATTCACCTGGTGCTGGAGCATTTGATCACCAAAGCCTTACGTGACAAAGCCATGGAAATGGTCATGGAAGAATCTACGCTAACAGTCCTGGCAAAGGTGCGTTTAGAAGAGGAAAAATCCTCGCTCGATTAATCACTCCAGAAGTTTATTGGAAACCTGGTGAGACGGTTTCGGATTGGATCTGATTCATCCTGGCAGCAGCGCTGGAAATTATGGATGATTTAGGGGATATCAAACAGTTCCGGAAACAGATGCTCCAATGCATCAAACAAGGATTCATAGATTAGGAAATCAGGAAGCTGGCTGGCTAAGGGGAGTACGGATTGGTCCAGCCCGCGCCCAGTACGGACGAGAACATTCTGAGCAACGCCTGCTGTTTGCCCTGCGATGATATCGCTGAGTGCATCTCCGATCAGGATCGAGGTGCTTAACTCTATTGAGTGCCTGGTGGCAGCCTCCAGGATTAATCCCGGTTCGGGTTTGCGGCACTTGCAATTTTCCAACGGTGTGTGGGGACACATGAACACCCCATCTATTCTGCCACCAGAGGCCTTGATTTCCTTGACCAGCCGCTTATTGATCTCACTTGCAGCGTGATGAGAGATAATCCCTCTTCCCACCGCAGACTGGTTCGTAATAATGAAGATCTTGTACGGACTAGATTCGATTTTCTCCAGAGCGCTGAGGGCTTGGGGGTAGACAAACACATCGGACCAAGTACGCACATAATCCTGGCGATTATCAATAATCACACCATCCCGATCGAGAAATAATGCTGGCTTCATGGCCATTATTATACTCAACAGATCACAAACCAGCAGCCTTGAAGACAGGGATAAATGACCAGGACTAAATTTATAGCAATGAAATGTAGTCCCGGCCGAATAAATATGAAGCTCAACTTCAGATGCAGGTATCCCTGAAATGATGGCTGGATTGCGCCTGTATTTGGGTCGTCAAGCTTCAAGCAGCTGGCGATATATTGTTGAACAATCCCTTTACCTTTTATTTGGTTGGGTACCAACTGTGATCGGCTTGGGATTGCGCGGATTTTTTTATCGTTTGATCCTCAATATGGATGGTTGGGCAGCCATCGAAAACAATGTGCGGCTGCGAATGGCTGATAACATTCATTTGCAGAATGGTGTTTATCTAGATCAAAATACCTACCTGCATGCCTGTCCACAGGGGATTGAGATTGGCGAGAATACAATTATCATGTACGGCGCCGTCCTGCACGTTTATAACTTCCGGGATTTGCCGGATTCGGGGATAAAAATCGGCAAAGATAGCCTGGTTGGTGAGTACACCGTGATCCGGGGTCAAGGAGGTGTTGAAATTGGTGATAGGGTATACACTTCACCCTTCACCCAAATAATTGCAGTTAATCACGTATTTGATGATCCGGAACAACCCTTTGTGGATCAAGGCATCACAGCAGAGGGGATCCGGATTGAGGACGATGTTTGGTTAGGTTCAGGAGCGATCATCACTGATGGAGTGCGAGTTGGAAGGGGTGCAGTGGTTGCTGCCGGATCTGTGGTTACCCAAGACGTGCCAGCCCATTCAGTGGTTGCTGGTGTTCCTGCAAAACCAATCCGCGATATTGGTAAGCAGCAAGAAATCGAGAAAGAAAGAATTATTTATCATCAAAAGATGGGGAGGAACAAATGACGGTACTTTCAGTTGTCATACCTGCATACAATGAAGAAAACGGAATCGCCGAGATCGCCGAGAGAGTCTTATCGGTAAAAGAAAGTTTAAAGGAATCCGGGGTTGAGGATCTTGAGCTGCTGGTAGTCGATGATGGCTCAGGAGATAACACCGCTGCAGTTGCTGGAGGGATAGATGGCGTGCGGCTGATACGCCATGAAAAGAACAGAGGCTACGGGGCAGCCTTAAAAACAGGCTTTTCGAAAGCTAATGGTGAGTTGATCGGCTTTCTCGATGCCGATGGAACTTACCCGCCGGAATATTTTCCTCAGCTCTGCCAGAAGGCGCTTAACGGCAGCGAACTTGTGATCGGGACACGCTTGTCTGGTACGGACAGCAAGATGCCTTTGACACGCCGGGTGGGCAATTTCTTCTTTGCCACTTTGCTGACTATTTTAGGTCGCCAGAAAGTATCAGACTCTGCCAGCGGAATGCGAGTTTTCAAGCGCAGTATTCTGGAGCGCATCTACCCACTACCCGATGGGCTCAATCTAACACCGGTGATGAGCACCAGGGCGGTGCACGAAGGTATCAAGATGGCTGAGGTGCCGATCCCTTATGACGAGCGGGTTGGCAACTCGAAATTGAGTGTGGTGCGCGATGGTACCTTATTCCTGCAATCCATGGTTTGGACAGTGCTGACCTACAACCCGGTTAGAATACTGGGAATCATTGGTCTGATTGGAATCCTTTTTGCACTGGCAGTCGCAATCGCATTGATCGTGGCCCGCGTCCAAGGTGTAACCTCTTTGGGTGCCTGGGGTGTATCTGCTTTATACGCCGCCATGGTGGCTGGGATCACCGGGATCAGCGTTTTTGCATTGGGCAGCACCTTCAATTATCTGGTGTCACTCTTCTACAAGGAACCCATCCGGCAAGGATTATTTGGAAAACCGATTTTTAACCCTTCTTTAGATCACTACTTTGGTTGGATCGGTTTGGGAGCGGTAGTAGCGGGTCTATTATTAGGCGGCGTAAGCACTGTTCTGGGTGTGAGCGGTTGGGAAATCGCCAGGTTGTGGTTATATCTCTTAGGCAGTGCCATGTTTATCCTGGTTGGTGTCCAGCTGATCATATACTGGATATTGATGCGAGTGTTAGAAGAATTGAGCCAGAGGGGTGAAATGACCCGCAAGGACATGGGTCTTTCCGCTGGATCATAATTTAATATTAACGGTAGAGACTAGAATTGGTATATACATTAGGAGCTCAGGTAATGATTCAAGGTGAAGTGGAATTAAAGGATAATCTTGGGACTCGCAGGATTCCAAAACTGCGCATGGCAAAATTTCCAAGCGCGGATGATATCGTGCGGGATCAGGCTCTCAATGCGCCGAAATCTGAAGATGCGGTGGATATCATGCTGGTCAACCCACCGACACCAGATGGGGGATTGTGGATCCGCACACAGCATCGCGTTGGGCGCAGGACCAGAGAGAATATGGTTTGGCCGCAGGTCTCGCTGGCTCAAATGGCAGCTTTACTGCATCCGGCTTATAAATTAAAAATCATCGATGCCAATGCCGAGCGTATGGGTTGGGAGGAGTTTTCAATCCTGATCGACAAATACCAACCCAAATACTATCTCACCCAAGTTACTGCACCGACTTTAGAAAATGATATGTACGGCTGTTTTTTGGCGAAAGCGCGTGGGGCAGTTACGATTGCCTTTGGCACCCATGTAACTCCAATTCCGCGAGAATCGCTGCGTCCCTACCCCAATCTGGATTATGTACTGGTTGGGGAACCTGATTTATCCATCCGCGATTTACTGGATAACCTGGAAGGAAAGTTCGCTGAACGATCCGAGCAGATAAAGCATTTGTTCAGCGAACATGATCCACTCTACGAACCCGCTCTGGATGAGGACGGGAAAGTTGACCTGTACAAGATCAAAGGTCTGGCATGGAGAAATGGCGATGAGATCGTGATTAATTTTCCACGCCCATTTATCAAGGATTTAAATGATCTCCCCATCCCCAAGCATGAGCTGCTCCCACTCCAGAAGTACCGCATGCCCATGATCAAAGGACCCTTTACTTTTATTGTGTCGAGTCGTGGTTGCCCCGCAGGCTGTACTTATTGCATAAAGCATGTTTCGTACCAGTTCAGCGCACGCTTGCGCTCCCCTGAGTTGATCATGGAGGAGCTTTGGCAGCTGAAAAAAATGGGCATCAACACGATCCATATGTATGCAGATTTATTCACAGTCAACCGGGAGCAAGTCGTTGAACTTTGTCAGCGGATGATTGCTGAGGAGATCGATTTAAAGTGGATGTGCAACAGCCGGGTTGATTTTGTGGATGAGGAGATGCTGCACCTGATGGGGGAGGCCGGTTGCTGGTTGATATCTTGGGGTATCGAAAGTGGGAATGAACAAATTCTTAAACATGTTCATAAGGGTGCTGATCCTGCCAAAGCAGAAAGAGCTTTGAGGTGGGCAAAGAAAGCCGGGATCAAGAACTGGGGTTACTTTATTATCGGTCTGCCCGGGGAAACCGAGGCATCCATCCAAGAGACGATTGAATTTTCGAAGAAGCTGCCCTTGGATATTGCCCTCTTCCATGTTGCTGCCCCTTATCCCGGGACTCCTTTCTTCTTCGAGGTAGTCGAGAACGGCTGGTTCCGCTCCGGAACACGCTGGGAGCAGGTTGATATGGATAAGGGTACAGTTCTTGATTATCCTGAATTATCCGCTGAGCGATTGCTGTACTGGCAGAAACGAGCTTGGCGTGAATGGGCTTTTCGACCAGGCCCAATACTGACCTATATCAAGATGCTTTTGTCAGATTTCTCGACCTTCAGGAGTGCTTTGAGTGTTGGCATCCAGCACCTGACATGGCAATCACAACGTGATATTCAATCTACTGATTGATTCCTATGCAGCAGTTGGCCAACAACCGCTGGTTTGCATTATCTGAGTTCATCTTCGCAACCGTTATCGGAGCGTTGATCCTGATTCAGCCCCAATGGGGAGGCTGGCTGGGGATATTAATCCTGCTCCCCTGGCTATTCCGCCTGATATCGGGCCGGATAACTTTCGAAAAAACAGCATTTGTTATTCCAATTGGGTTAATCGTAATTACTGCTGCAATTGGTGTCTGGGCGGCTTATGATCACCCAGCAGCCATTGAAAAATTATGGGTGATCATCGGGGCAGTTGCAGTTTTTGTTGCTCTGGTAAACCAACCAAGGGCGAATTTGGGGGTTGTTGCTAGCCTAGTAGGGCTCATGGGGGTATTCATCGCCATCATCTTTCTCTTAACGAACGATTGGCATACGCAATCCAGCGATCTTGAGCTGATTAAAAGAGCTGGAGATTGGATCATGGCAAATCGCCCATCGGTTAATAAGATGGTCTTAACCCCAAATTTTGCTGGAGGGCTGCTGGCCATCCTGGCACCCATACCGTTCGCGCTGGGTATCCACGCCTGGAGAAAGGGTAACCTGGTCCAAACCATTCTTTCAATAGGAATGGGTATGGTGATATTAACTGCCTTGTTCTTATCAAGCTCCAGGGGTGCTTGGCTTGCTCTTTTCGTTGGAATTGGATTGTGGCTGCTTTGGCAATTTAGCATGTATTTATCGCTCAAAGCAAAGAAATCACCGATATTATTGTTTGGGCTCCTGCTGCTCCTTATTCTCCTGCCGCTCCTTTGGGTGATCAGTATTTTCCCTGGTGGGGTTGTGGAGTTAGCAGAACGATTACCCGGGCTTCCGACTGGTGGAAGCCGCTATGATCTGGCAGTCAATACCGGTAAATTGATTGGAGATTATCCTTTTACTGGTGGAGGCTTGCGCAGTTTTCCGGGTCAATATTCGCAATATATGCTGGTAACACCCTTTTTTCTGTTTGCATACAGCCATAATTTTTATCTGGATGTGATTTTTGAGCAGGGATTCTTGGGTGGTTTAGCAATTCTGGTGATCATCGTGAGTGCAGCCTGGCTGCTAATGGCAAAAGCGGGATCGTCACCAAAATCAACATTAACCACACGACTATCCGCAGCGGTTATCATCAGCACTTTTGTAATCCTGCTTCATGGTCTGGTCGATGACCCACTTTACGGGGAACTGGGCTCACCTTTACTTTTGTTAGTACCTGGCATGGCGCTCCTGCTGGCTGGGGATTACCCTGCCGTGTCAGATAAGGAACCCAGGGCTGAATCAGATGATCCTCGAAAAAATGTTTCGGGTAGAGCACTCAATAAGATCCTCATTCCGAGTATTGTGGTCATCCTCATCCTGACTGGAATCGCCATCTTTCGAAAACCAATTTTTGCTAGCTGGTATTCGAATTTGGGAGCGGTCCAGATGGCAAAATGGGAATTAGCAATTTGGCCAACAGACCAGTGGAATGCCGACAGCGATGCTTCACCATTAGAACCTGAGCAGCAGATCTTTGATAAGGCTGTGTCAGTCGATCCTGACCAACGGACAGCCTGGCACCGGTCCGGTTTGATCGACATGCAGATGAGAGATTTCGATGATGCACAGGTAGTATTGGAGCAAGCACATGTGATTGCTCCGCAACATCGTGGAATTAGAAAATCCTTAGGCTATGTTTATATCTGGAATGGTCATCTAGACCAGGCAGTCTCCTTGCTGGAAGGGATCGACGAAGCCAAGGACGAGATGGAAGCGTACGCCTGGTGGTGGGGGGAGAATAAGCGCCCAGATTTAGCTG
>DATKXE010000031.1:0-4923 GCA_035529195.1 Anaerolineales bacterium | reverse complement strand
TGCACCGGGTATGGTCTCATCCAGCACCCGAATAATCGCATCGACTTCACCTTCACCAGCCAGGAATGCCAGTTCATTTACGGTTTGCCTCAGCTCAGATCTGCTGAGCAGATCTTCATCAACCAGCTGGACAATATCACTGTGAGAAGTAGGCTCAAAAATCGCCCATTGATCCCAAAGCTCTTCACTTAATTTTTCACCTGGACGGATGCCCGTGAAGACAATCTCGATATCCTTCTCGGGTTCTAAACCAGAGAGGCGAATGAGATCGTCTGCCAGCTGTAATATCTTGACCTGTTCTCCCATGCGCAGAATGAAAACCTCGCCGCCTTGCCCCATCGCAGCCGCCTGCAGAACGAGGTGAACCGCTTCGGGAATGGTCATGAAAAAGCGCTGCATATCTGGATGGGTGATCGTAATCGGTCCCCCATTGGCTATCTGCTGCTTAAAGATTGGAATCACGCTTCCCCGGCTTCCGAGAACATTGCCAAATCGAACCACTGAGTACGGTCGTCCTGAACGATGAGCGGCATCCAGAACCAGCATTTCCGCCATGCGCTTTGTTGAACCCATGATACTGGTAGGGCGGATAGCTTTATCCGTCGAAATCATTACCAGGCGATCAACTTCGGAATTTAAGGCTGCTTCAACCACATTTCGAGTTCCAATCACGTTATTGGTGACCGCTTCTTCAACGTTTATCTCCATCAGAGGTACATGCTTGTGTGCGGCGGTATGGAAAACCAGATGGGGATGAAAATGATCCACGACGTTTGACAGGCGATCGAGATTGCGAATATCCGCAACCACCGGGTGCAGTGGTAAAGATGGAAAATTGCCTTCTAATTCAATTAATGTCTCAAATATTGTGTTTTCACCATGCCCGAGGAGAATGAGCGACTCAGGTCCCCAGCGCGCGATTTGCCGGCACAGTTCACGGCCGATCGATCCTCCCGCGCCGGTGATCAACACCCGCTTTCCGCTCAGATTTGAACCAATTAATGTCGTATCGATCTCGACAGATGCCCGGCGGAGAAGGTCTGTGATTTCTACTTCGCGCAGTCGCCCAACATTGATCTTTCCACCGATCAATTCGTATATCCCGGGCATGGTCCGGAAGAGCACATCTTTCTCCCGGCAGATATCGATTACCTGGCGCACAACTCCACCGGGAGCGCTGGGTATGGCGATGATCACTTCCTGGATGAACCAAATATCCAGCACATGCCCCAAATCCTCCAAGGTGCCCTCAACGGGTACATCATGAATACGCTGCTTTTGTTTACTCTGGTCATCATCGACAAAACATACCGGGTCCAGGTTGAGTTGCGGATTCTTCTGCATCTCACGCACCACAAGAGCACCGGCATCCCCCGCACCAACAATCAGGATCCGCTTTGCGCGTCCCTGAATCCCTTCTCTTCCAGACCGGCCTTCCGCGAGTAGGCGCATGGCGAAGCGCAAACCGCCGACCGCCAACAAAGATAACAGCCAATCGATAGCCAGCACACTGCGTGGAAAACCCTGGTAGAACTGGAGAAATGTCAAAAGCGCGATGATCAAAGCTACGATCGCAGAGGCGATCGCGGTAGCTGCGGTGATAATTTTCAGCTCCCGGATGCTGGCATATGCCCAAACCTGGCTATAAAGGCCAAAAGAGTAATAGACGACCGGCTTAACCAATAAAGCAACCACGATCATGGTTACTGCCTGGGGCAGGTAGAAAACAAACACAGGACCCAGGTCGAGCCTTAGAGCAAAGCTGCCGAAAACACTGGCGATAATCAATACTAAATCGCCTATAAAAAGGAGCCGGTTCGGGAAATGGAAAGCCGATTTCATTGTCCTCGTAGCCCCATTACAGTCGATGGCGTACGGAGTAAAATTACCAAATCTGTTAATATATTGCGGTGCTTGATATAGTAGAGGTCAAATTCAAGCTTCACAACTGTCTCGTCGATTGTAGAGGCATAACCGAAATTGACCTGCGCCCAACCCGTTATCCCTGGTTTCACCAGCAATCGAGCTCGATAGAAAGGGACATGCTGCTGGAACATTTCAACCAATTCTGGTCGTTCTGCCCGGGGACCAACCAGGCTCATTTCACCGCGTAAGACATTGATGAACTGGGGTAATTCATCTAGATGGGTCCTGCGCAGGATCTTTCCAAAACTTGTCGCGCGCTCATCATCTTCACTGGCCCATTGGGGTATCCCGTCGGGTTCTGCATTTTGAAACATGGTCCTGAATTTCAGTATCCGGTAGCCTTGGGCACCGCGACCGGCGCGTGTCTGACTATAAAAGATCGGTCTTCCACTATCTATCAGGATGCCAATACTGATAAACGGAAACGTAATCAGTAATATCACCACTCCAATTAAACCACCAACGATATCCAATAACCTTTTCCCGAGTTCGTAAAACTCACTTGCTCGGCTTTGATCGACAAAGGACCGCAAAATCCAATCGGCCTCTAATAAACGGATCGGGACGCGACCTAGCAGCTCCTCATAAACCGCTGGCATACGGGAAATTTCGATCCCCTTTTCCTGAGCATCCAATAATTTTTGAAAAGTGCTTCCCTGCATCTCACCGGATATGGCCACAATAACATCAGAAACATTTTCATTATCAACAATCTCTAGTAATGTGCTGCTCCCCCCCAAGACCTCATATTCCTCGATCTGCATACCAATTTTCTGTGGGTCATCATCAATGATTCCCACAAGAAAGAAGGGTGGCGGCCATAAATCATCGATCACCTGGAGTAAAGTTTCACCTGCTTTGCCTCCCCCAACCAGCAGTACTCTGCGCATGAAAGCCGGTGCATTAAATATTCGGATATATAAGAAACGCCAGATCAGTGTCAGACCTGGTGCGGCGATGAAAAATCCTGCCACACCTCGACGAGGCAGCAGGGAGTTTGGCGGATCGGTGAAGTAGAAGAACAATAAAAGATAGAAGCCCAAACCGATCAAGGTCGCCATTGCCACACCGCGTACGGTGTCCCCCCAATTGCCCGCCCGATGGATGTCATATAACTCAACCAGGAGCACTACCCAGAAGAATGGCAGTAAATAGTACCAGGCTGGCGGACGGTCTAATAAGAACTCAATCGAGAAATCTAAGAAGATTTCCCCAAGAGCCCAGAAATACAAAGCAACCATCATGGCGAGAACTGCCATGAGAAAATCGCCCAAGACAAGCAGGGTACGGCGTTCACGCGTATGTAGACGCCACCGTTTTGATTTTTGAACCTGGGTTGGACCACTCATGCTAATTACTAATCATACTCCATATAAATGCCGAACCCCATGAAAAATGCATTGTCGCTATCGCCAGGGGAACCCCCCACAGCAGGGTGAAATCTCGATACTTGAATGCCAGCTGCAATCCCACCAATATTAGAGCCAGCAGATAAATCGCTATTTCGATCACTAATAACCCGCGTGCCCATATGAACCAGATACCAAGTAAGGCCAATACCGGAAAGGAAACCACGAATATACCTGCAAGCTGTCGCCAGCGGAAAGATTCAGGATATCGTCTCAGCATACGGACTTTCCAATATCCGTAGCGCCAGTATTGCCGAGCCAACGCCTTTAGATTCTGGCGAGCGATGTATTTTGATTTGATCGCTGGGTCGAACCAAATCTTGCCACCCATACGACGGATGCGGGTATTGAATTCATAATCCTCGTTGGTCAGCAAGCTTTCATCGAATTTGCCGACACGGTCCGTTAATGATCTTTGGAAAGCGCCGAAGGGTACTGTATCGACCTCCTGTGCCGTGCCGCCTACCCGGTAGCGAGCATCTCCAACTCCGAGGGGGTGCGTTGCTGCTCTAGCTATGGAACGCGCCTGCCAGGTATCACCACCCGGTTGAATCTCCCATAATCCGCCAACATTATCACCCAGTTTGGCATCCAGTGCAGCGACACAACGCGCTATGTAATCCTCAGCGGGAATCGAATGAGCATCCAGCCTTATGATGTAATCCCCCCTGGCAGCATCTATCGCCTGGTTCAATGCAGATGGGATGTTGCGTTGGGGATTGTCGACCACACTCACCACCAAATCTGGATGAGCAAGCTGGAATTCCTGGATCTCCTGCCGGGTATTATCGGTGGAGAGTCCATCAGCGATGATCACTTCAAAATTCTGACGGGGATAGGTTTGGCGATAAATAGATGCCAGGAGCAAGCTGATCGTCTGCTGCTCATTGTAACACGGCACAATGATCGACACTTCAGGTTGATTGTTGATGACTCACCTTTATCTATGCGCAAGGTTTTGTGCGCTTGGCAGGGACACCCAGATAGACTTCATCCGGGCAGATTCTACCCCAATCAGACTGGTTAGGAAACCAATATGATGGCTGCCACCCACAAATCTTTGCTATCCCAGTAACCATTCAGATATCTATCCCTATTCAAATTGGAGCAGCTGCAGAACATCCTCAACTGCTGCGAAGAAGATCGCGTCCATGATTGATTGATCTGCTTGGTATGCACCACCAAATACGCCATCACCATAAGTCTTCTTGGCCTGCCCTGAACCCAGAATACCCTCAACATGCGGAGGGGTTTTATCTCCCTGCGGTAGTTCGCTGACGATAGTAAAAGGGAATGCTTCCAACCAATTTGCATGCGCAGGTTTCAAATCATGCTTTTCAGCGACAGCCTGCACGCTGTGCGACTGCCACCAGGCATACCAGGCGAGCTTGATCTCTGGCAGTTGATTGGCCAGCTCGTAAAGACGGCTCCGCACACCATCGTTACCTCCATGTCCATTGAGAACCAATAGTCGCCGAAAACCCTGTCCATAAGCCGAACTGATGATATCTTCCACCAGGTCCATCAAGGTTGAAAGGCGCAGACTTAATGTACCGGGGTAATCCAAGAAATACGGTGAGGAGCCAAA
>DATKXE010000030.1:0-2524 GCA_035529195.1 Anaerolineales bacterium | reverse complement strand
GGTGTGTTGGGGATAAGTGGAGGGGTGGCGGAGGAAGCCTCGAGTGGACCGGCATATGTTGCTGCTTCTGCAAAATCAGGTTATATATTCAGCGATTATCCTCTTGTAATAGCGGACGTATCGTATGACGTTGGTGATCTTGCTATTGTTGTTTTTGCGTCAACAATTCCCAATTATGCCCCAAACGAGGCTTCTGATGGGAGTAACACATTTACTGCGGGAACAATATTTTTTCCTGACGCTTTTGATATGGAAGCAACTTTTCTGTGGTGTATAATAGGTACGGCAAAGTCAGGAGCAAATCTCAATTTAACAAGAAGCGGAACCAGTAATATGGCTGGTGTTGCGGCAGTCTTGGTCTTTAGTGGATCGTTTAGTGGGAACCCGATAGATATTCAAGTAGCAGCTATGACCGATCCAGCCAGCACAACGATAGAAACTATCTCAAGTGGAGCTTTAGCACAAGCATCAGAGATATTGGTTGTTGCACATTCTGCCTACGATAATGAACCATCAACCACACCAGACGGCGATTGGACAGAGGCGATTGACACAGAGGCAACATATAGCCAATCGCTTGAAGTACAGTATAAAATTGTTTCTTCAACCAGTTCAGTTGATAATGATTCAACTCAGAGCATTTCCGATTATGCCATATCTATACTCGGAAGTTTTAAGGCTGATTAAATGAAAAAATTATTATATATCCTTTTTATAATTGCGTTTTTTTCAACACCTTTATGGTCAGCTTGTACGGGGTCTACTCCAACGTGGGCATCATCCCCAGACTATGCCTCTGTAAACAGTTGTTTAAGTGGCTCTACTGCTGGCGATACGATTAATGTAACCGCTGGAGATGGTACGGAAACTTGGTCAAGCACTCTTACAATCACAAAAGAGATCCATATAATTGGTCCAGGAAAAAGCAATCTGACAATTTCAAAAACGAACTCTGGTTATTTGATGAGTTTTATGCCAGCTTCACAGGCTGCTAATCCAGAAATTGAGATCTCTGGTTTTACGTTTAGTATAGGCAACACTGCTGGTGGAATAGAGCTGTGGGATCATCAAACCACAATTACTTCATTTATGAATAGGGCCAATATACATGATTGCTCGTTTATCGGAAAAACATCATGGTCACAACTTGGACAAGAATATATTTTATCAGCAGGTATGGGTGGAGTGGTTTGGAACAATACTTTCACTGGTAACTGGCAATATTTTAGAGGGATGCAGCAAGGGAATATTTCATCTTTGACGAATTTAGACGTTAATCTCGGAACGATAAACGCTTTATATTTCGAAGACAACATTTTCACGAAAATAGGGACTGATGATTATTATATTTACGATTGCCAATATGGTGGCATACGGGTTACATGGAGATATAACACCTGGAATATTCCGAATACTGATAATCTTAATGTAATTGACTGGCATGAATACAGTAATGATACCTATGCGGCCTGCCAGGGACATTTGCTGTATGGAAATAACTTTGATTTTACAAGTAACGGATCAACCTATGCGTTAGCAGCGGCGAGAGGTGGTCGTGGTATTGTTGCGTTTAATAGTTTTACTACAACCGAGGCGTCCAATTATATTGGATGGGCAAGTGGAGAGTATGGATGCCCTTCAACTTACACAGAACATCAAGTAGTACAAACATATGCGGTTAGTAATTTACGAAATTTATCAACTAATGATATTAGTGGTTGGGACGCTCAAAGTGGGACATCCTGTGATTCGGTTGCAGACTATCCCGCAGTTGATTGGAATTTGTTTAATTGGAATACTACGGAATCAGGATCTAGTCAAACATATGGAACCAGATGTGGCACAGACCACACCGCTGTTACCACGTGTGCTGAGAGATCGGGATATTGGGAAACAAGTCAGGGGAATTGTACTGATATAACTGGGTATGTTGGAGACATTACAACAAATCCGACAAGAAACGATATAGATGGAACATTATACGTCTGTGACGATTCTAATGTTTGGAGTGAGTGGTTTACCCCATACACCTATCCTCATCCATTGAGAGGGGAGGCAGAAGAAGAAACAATCATCAAAAAAATAATGACATTTTTCAGAAGGCTTAGAGGATGATGGCATCATACAAAATAATCAGGCAACGCATTAAAGCCCTTTGGCCACAATGTAGAAATATCTGGCTGTCAGATTCGGAGTATGAGTACCCGACTCTCGATGAGATCAAAGCCGTCGTGGCAAATGATCAGACAGACCGGCTTGCTGCTCATGGCTACCGGTTTGACTGTGATGATTTTGCACTTCAACTCTGTGCAGCAGTTTCAAAATACCGTGGTGAAAGTGCCAAAGGCGATGGCCCTGGCCCCTGGCCTTTTGGTCAAGCTAAAGTAAAAAAGTACCGTGGCAAAAAAGAAACTCACAATTTAAATATCTGTGTGCTTGAAAATGAGATAATTTTAATCGAGCCACAGGATGACAGTATATGGACAGCTTCAGCAACAGACGATGATCCCTTTTTTATAGGAAT
>DATKXE010000029.1:0-5559 GCA_035529195.1 Anaerolineales bacterium | reverse complement strand
GTTCTGACCGATGGTCAGCACCCATGTGATAAATGTTTTCACCAATCCCGACGGTTTACCGTGGGTGACAAGGTTGAGGTTACGGGCTGGTGGTGAGGGATAATACCCTGTGGCGATCGCGTTAATTGCCATCTCCTTGGTGTCGAAAATCTCGTTTGGGTCAGCCTTACCGTTGTTGTTGGTGTCAATGGGGAAGACTCGCGCCCCATTCACGGGTATTCCGGTGTCCATGTCAAAGATGTAGTTTAAATTGTTATAGCCAATACCCATGGGATCTTTGATCACTGCATCCAAGAGACCTGGGTCTCCATACACTCCCACGCCCAAAAGATCCTCCTGCGCCGCACCCAGGTAAAGAGCCCAGGTTGCCGCGGCACCGCATGCATCGGATCGGGTGAAAACATGGATAGGATCAGTCACATCGTAACGCCCCACTACTTGTCCCCAGGTCGTAATATCGCCCGTAATAAATATCCTGGTAAAATTTTCACGGGTTGCGCCTTTCTGGTAAAGATCCTCCCATACTGGATTGTTTTCATTGATGGTGGGAAAGACTGCGTCCTTGGTAACTGATACCCAGAAAGCCCCTCTCTCGATCTCCTCAGGGTAGATCTCCCGGGAAACCATGCCGATGTCTACCGCCCCAGCCAAAGCATCAGCCATCCCCTTTCCTGCTCCTCCAGCTGAGATGTCGAACATGACATCAGGATATAGTTGTGAATATTCCTCGCTCCAGCGGATCATCATGGGGTAGAGTGCCCAGGCTCCAGAAATTGTGATTGTTCCTTTGTAACCGGTCTCGCTTTGAGAAGGAGGGTTCGACTGATTGCAGCTGGTGATAATCAATATTGGGAATATTAGAATCGCCAGAATTGTTCTCGGGGCTTTTGTTTTCATAAATTACTTCTCTCAACAATTTAATTTGAAAGCCTAATTCAGTCCATCGGTCGAATTGGAGGCTGCCTATATCATTCTTGTCATTTATAAATATATGGGTTGGCGACTAACACTGGCCTATCTGCCCAGCTCAACAATGGTTTTACCAATTCCCCATGTATCCAGCCTCTCAACCGGTTTTGTGGTTCCGCTGCAATCACGATCACATCGTGGTCCCCTTCGATCACCTCGCAGCGAATTTGATCGTTTGGTGACTCATTGCGTAACCGCAAAGAACCTTCAATTTCCCAATCTGCTAACCGATGTGCCACCCAACGCATTTTGCGTCCCAAAGGACAATCAGTAGTCAGCAATGTGGGGACATCGGGTTGGATATGGGCATAAATCCCCGGTACAGGAATGGTAATTGGCAAGACAGTTACAAATGCGTCACTCGCTTTGGCCAAATTTAATGTCCAATTTAATGATGTTTCATCCGACTCTTCATTTCGAATTACTAAAAGGATTTTCTTTATTGGCCAGCGAAATCCGTAAACTTGCAGCGATGATACAGGCAGCAATTCTGTCATCATATATTCGTCTGAACCTTTGACTATTCGCTTGAGCAATGATTGGCAAGGTGCTCGAAAAATCACCATATCAGCTCTGACAAGCTTTGTTTCTTCGACCAGAGCTCTGTATGCACCTCTACCTGTCTTTGAGGTTTCGAAGTGGCTGAGACGAGCTCCTAATAGGGCAGACAAATTCTGGGCATAGGTTTTTACGACTGCACCCAATGAGTCTGAAGGCAGCCAGGTCAGGAAATTGAGGGTTTGGCTTACATTCTCATGCCAAAGATCTTCCAATAACCCATCAATGGCATTTACGTCGGCCTGAACTATGCACGTTGCTTTTCCTAGGGTAGTCAAAACTGCCTCTCGAGCTTTTATATCGTTAGGGTCAGCCATTGCTACCGTTATACGCTCGCCATCCTTCGCCACCGGAAGGGCGTGGTAACGAAGAGCCAGATCAGGAGGCAGCAGTCTAGCTAACTGAAGGTTAGGTTCTAGTCTGTTCAATTCCAGATAATATTGAACTTGTTTTTTCACAGAATGACATCAGGAGCAACTCAGATAAATATGATCTTGGAGAACTACTTAGCGATATCAATTTTTCGTAGAAACTGTGCTCTCGATTCTACTTCTGCGAGTTTTAAAGAGGCGAAAAAATAAGCTTCTCTCATCAGACGCTGAGCATCCTCCCTGGTTAACTCTTGTAAATCTCTAAAACAGTAATCCCTGCTGCTTATATATTCCAAAATATATTTATTCTCCAGTGCTGACTTTGGCTCTATTGAGTCAAACATTAAATCTTTGGAGCTCATTTGATTCATCCTTAATTACAATCTATATCAGTTTGCTAGCTAAAACACATAGTACTTATCCAAAGACAGGAATACTTATTAATTCGAATTTACCATATCGTGATGACAAACTTCGTAATAAGGTTGTGATAATTCTGTGACAAAAGAAAAAGGTGTTTTAGTGGTCATATAACTACCAAAACACCTCTACGTTTTTTTTCTGGAACTGGAAGCGTTAATTATTCTGTTTCAGTGTCTTCAATAAATCCATACCCCAGGCCGGGCACAGTCCTTATATAAAACGGATTGGCAGGATCGGCCTCTATCTTTATACGCAAACGTCGAATCAATTGACGCAACATATCCCTGTCAGCGCTACTCGGACCCCAGATATGATCGATAATCGATTCCGTTTCCAATACCCGCCCGGAGTTCACCATTAAGTAATCGAGCAGGCGGTTCTCCAAGTATGTCAGCAGAATAGGCTCACTTTCACCGAAGATCACTTTTCTTTGGTTGGGAGTGAATTTCAAGTTTCCAACCTGGAGAACATTGGATATAGAAATCTGCCCAGCACGCCGAAGCACGGCTCTTATGCGCGCGACTAATTGTCTAGGGCTGAATGGCTTCACAATGTAATCGTCGGCGCCAATATTGAGACCTTGGACAATATCCTCTTCCTCCCCCCGAACCGTGAGGAGGACGATGGGCGTATTGGCCTTCTCACGGATTTGACGACAAACCTCAAATCCACTCATCGCAGGTAGATTGACATCCAAAACGACGATGTCAGGTTGATCTTGAGTCCAACGTTTCAGTGCTGCTGTCCCATCGAAAGCTTGGATCACTTCAAAACCCTCCCTTCTTAGGGTAAAGGCTATTACATCCGCTAAAACACGGTCGTCATCAACGATCAGAGCTTTCATGAGCCTGTTGCCACCGGCAAAGTGAACCAAAATATAGCCCCACCATTGGGTTGATCACCTACACCAACTTTACCGCCATGGGCTTCAACAACAGCTTTGACAACGGAGAGTCCCAGCCGCGCTCCTACTTTAGCGACATCTGTAGTTGGCCCTGGACGCGTGAAACGAAAAAAAACTTGTTTCCGTTGATCCCTTGGGATTCCAGGACCTCTATCAGCCACATGCACCCTAACGAAATCTTGGTCCTTCTCAACGAAAATCTTGATTTTCGCTTCTGTTGGGCCATACTTGCTGGCATTGGATAACAGATTGACCAGCACTTGTTCGATTCGACGTGGATCGGCGATAACATCTGGTATGGATACTGGTATTTCCACCACTAAACGTTGACGATACTTCTCTAATAGAGGCTGCATGGTTTGGGATACATTGGCAATAATCCCCCCTAAATCAGAACGACGAGGCGATACACGAAAACGCCCGGTTTCAATGCTGGCGCTCTCCAGCAGGTTATCCACGAGGGTTTGTAATCCTAATGCACCCAGATGCAATGAGTTAAGTAACTCCTGCAATTCATCATCGCTTAGATCAGGCGCCTGATCCATGAGCAACTCGATGGAGGCAGTCAACGCCGAGAGCGGTGTGCGAAACTCGTGGGCAATATTGGCCAAAAAATCCCCCAGAAGACGATGAATAACAACTTCTTCGCTGACATCTCGAAACACCAGTACTGTCTCCGTCTCACCGGCTTCTGAAGGTGCCAGTTGCGCCTGGGAGAATGATAATGTTGAATGGCGTCCATCCGACAATTCGACAACCAATTTGTTCCGCGAGCCAGGTATGGGATAATTTCGGCTAATAACAGAATCCAGCTCTGGTAGCTTGAAAACCTCATCGCATGAATGTTTCAAGACCTCGTCGCGGCTCCATCCAGTGATACGCTCTGCGCCATCGCTGAAAAAGGTGATATGCCCTTCGCTATCTATCGTGACAATCCCTTCAACGATTGATTCCAACAGATGGTTGATCCAAAGCTTTTCTCGTTCTAAATTCTCCAAGGTGCGTTCAAGGTCAATCCTGGCGGTTTCTAAAGCTAATGCGACCTGCTGCACCTCCCTTACCTGGGCATCGATCTCTACCGAAGTGCTTAGATCGCCTTTACTGAATTCACCTGCAGAGTCCGCCAAACGTACCAGTGGTTGGCTGATGCGACGGGCTAAGAAAACCCCCAGGAAAGAGACCATGGCCGCCACAACGATAATACTACCGGCCAGAATCAATATCAGGCGCTGTTGTGTCGCAGTGTTCTCCACTACACTCAGTGCAACCTCTGCTTTGATACCAGTTTTAGCAAGCGAACTTTGAGCAGAATAATAGGGTTGGCTTGCTAGCTCGAAAGTATTGTAAATAGTCCCCGAGGTGCCATTGGAAGATATCTCAATATGGTTGAGAGCTATCAGCTGTTCGACACCCTCTGCGAAGCTCGTTGTCACTGGATGACCATCTGTCCAGATCGTATGCTCTAACCCGGTTTGGTTTTGCATCTGGTTGACGAAATCGACATCCAACATCATGCCGATCAGCACATCCCATTTGTCATCTCCCTCACCTGCGACAGGATAGGTGGCCGTTAACCAAACTTGGGGGAGGGGTTCTGTGGAAAGGAACTGAAATCCATCATGATTCCAGGATTGGCATGGATCTATGGCAAGGGATGGTTCGGTGGAAGTAATGGTATTTTTGCTTGCTTCGCACAATGCTACCAGGTCAAGACCTGCGCCTGCCCTCAGAGTCTCCAGGTAATTTTCCAGCTCTAGCCTGTTTTTCTGAATTAATAACTCACGCAGTGTTGGACGTTGAGCGGTCAGGATTGCCAGGTTTGCCATATCGCTTTGTTTTGCCTCATAGAGAGCTAGCGCGGCGCGTTGACCTTGGTCAACCTGCGACCACGCCTGGCGATCCAGTTGTTTACTTATCAGCCAAAGAGCAGGTAATCCCACAGCCGCAGCGGTCAGCATGACTACACTGATAAAGCTCAGAATCATCTGCACGGGCAGGCTGTGAACATCGAAGATTGGTTTCATTTTATCGTAATTCTACTCTAAGTATGTACATCTTGGATTTGGTTAATTTCAAAGGGGATTGTCTTTAAGCAGCCAGTTCAGCTCGCGGTACGAGTCATTGATCAGGTCGGTTATTCATCAAGAAAATAGCATTCCTAATATTCGAGATAATTCAAGTCGCATTTCCTCCTTTATGCCCGGTGCAACCGTGGTGCAACCAGCATAGAAATTATGGACACTATAGAAATAGTGGACATTTTTCACCCCCATATGTAGACACAATGGATATGATAGACACAGACACAAGGGGTGGATGTTAACATCTGAAACT
>DATKXE010000028.1:0-10228 GCA_035529195.1 Anaerolineales bacterium | reverse complement strand
GATGGTTTATAGGCAGGTTTTCCTCAAGGCTCATTTTCTGCACCTGATAATCAATCCATAGGTCGCTGAGTGAGTTTTCGCCTTCCCGTAAATCAGCGACCACTACCTGATCCTTGAAGAATTTCTCAACCGTATCCAATTCACCATTAGCAAAAGCGGATTGTGCTTCTAATAACCGGATGCGTCCATCAGATCGCACCGATTGCGGCAGCTGCGGTATCATTTGTAGCCACTCTTCGTATCGCTCCGCATCATACAAGCAGGCCCCACATTCAACTGCCAAGGGCATGATACTGGGAGCCATTGATAAGGCCTCAACCATCAGGTTTGCTGCCCAGTCAATTTGACCGTCACTCCAGGCAAGTTGTGCCAGGTTGCGCGCCGCCCATGGTGACCTGGTCAGTGCTAGTGAGCGTTTCCAGGCTTCCACGGCACCAGCATGATTGCCCGTATGATACCGGACAATTCCTGCCTGGTACCAGGCAAACCAGTAGCCTGCGGATTGCCCTTCCAGAGCTTGCTCGATCAAATCTCCCCATTTTCCGCTAACCACAAATGAGCCACATGGAGAATTCTCATCCACTATAGGAAATGTTCCAGATTCCAGGAGCTTGAGCCAGGGTTCCTGTTCCTCTGCCAGGGAATCATCCCCAAACACTAAGCCGCTGTCAGTCAGCGGTTTGGCGGAAAAAACTTCTCGTCTCCTGCGTTCCAGCGCCCCCCAACCCGATCCTTTTTGATAGTACTCGCCGGGAGGTGAATCCGAAAACTCGGCTCCTCGCCGGTTCTCCTTGTCAAGATCTTGCGCTGGAATGAGCCGTTGAACCTCTACATCTACATGCTGGTATGCGTGGATCCAATCCGCACCATGTACGATCCCTGGGTCTGTCTCCAGAAATCCGTATGCTTCAAGCCAGGAGCAAGAAGTCTCAGGTGGCAATGGCTTGTGTTCTAGTTGAGTCCGGGTTAGACCAGACTGGATCTCGATATATCCCTTCCCCGGTGGTGAGAGGAACTGCTGCCAGTTTCTCCCCCCGCGCCCGGTACCCCAAACCCAGAGTTTCCTGCCGACCATTTCGT
This sequence comes from Anaerolineales bacterium, assembly GCA_035529195.1. Taxonomy (GTDB): domain Bacteria; phylum Chloroflexota; class Anaerolineae; order Anaerolineales; family UBA4823; genus PFL25. The sequence continues at coordinate 9,148 of DATKXE010000028.1, read as the reverse complement.
TCGTTGATACCTGCACCAATCCCTGACCATTTCCGTCTAATGCAGCTATCCAAGGGTAGCTGCAATCTGTTAGATCAAAAAAGAAATCCGCGGCCTGCTTCACCCGGGTTGAATATGTGAAATCCACTCCATTGATTTTTGGTACTGAGACTCTTTCCATGTGATTTGGTCGACAACCTAAGCAGTAAGCCGATTCTGCCGGCACAACCACCCGGGTATCCGCTGTCTCAGGAACTGCTATATTCGACCACCAATATATGGGAACCTCCGCTTCGTTGGGATTGATGATCCGTGTGCGAACAAACAACACCTGGCTTCCCTCCGGGAGGTATGCATCAATCTGGAAAAGGGTTTGCCGGAAGCGTTCCCATTCATAGAAACGCAAGATTGGCATCCCATTGTCCCCTTCAATCCGACAAGCAAATAAAGGCGAGCAGGTAAATGGTGAATGCCCGAGCGTGCCAATATTCCATTCAACTCCCCCGCTGAACCAGGCTTTACGGAGTGCCAGGTTGGCCAATTGAAATACGGGATTGACTTCCAATAACTCTCGCCCGGATGGTTTATGCCTCAACGACCACAAGCGCCCTCCAAATTCGAGTAGAAATGTAGCTTGCAAATTCTCATTTTCTAGGACTGCGACCCGCAAATCTCGCGTTTGCAGCTGGCGGTTGAATCCATCTTGAAAGGTATAAGGAAGGATATTGGATAGGTTTCCATAAGCAATATTATCCAGCATCTCCTTTGGCAGATCTGCAGGGTATTCAAGTCTTGTTGGGGATCGTCTGGTTTCAAGCGGGGGAAGTGGGTTTTCCAGTCCGAGATCAGCGGCAGGCATCGTCCAGGATTGAATTGATAAACCGTTCATACCAATACCCTTACAATTAGAAATTATTCTTTGTGACCTTGCAATGATCTATTTGTTGGATCAAATATTTTGACAAGAAATTTCCTCTGGATCCAATAATCTGCTTCCCCAAGTTTGTTGATTCCTTCTTTGAATTGGTGTTTAAAGAACTCCAAGCTCATTGTGAAGGATCAAAGCAGATGCCCCTTGAATCACGATATCAGATTCAATTGAGGCTATACCTATTTCAGATCCTCTCGCAAGAGATGGGAGTGTGCGTTGGTCCATCACCTCACGCATCGGATCCAGGAGCAGCTGTCCAAATCGCGCCACACTGCCGTGAATTAATATTTGGCAGCTGCCCAATACACCGATTAAATTCGACGCGGCAATCCCCAAAGCTTCTCCTGCTTCCTTGATTACCTGATGCACATCCTCATTTCCAGTTTCCAATGCAAGGGAAATCGTGTCCATATCGATCTGCTCTGGATCGCTAACCAAATTAGTGATTGCAGACTTGGGGTTGTTTTTGGCCAGCATTCTGACCCGCTTGATAATTGATCGGCTGCTGGCAATGGTTTCTAAACAACCATAATTTCCACAGGCACACTGATCGCCATCCGGATTAATCGTGATGTGCCCAATCTCTCCGGCTCCAACAGGGCTTCCATGGAGAAGTTGGCCATTTACAATAATACCGGCCCCTACTCCCCAGCCCAGTTTGATCAAAACTAATGGCAAACCTTTTTCCGGAAGTTGACTAAATGTATAAATGGCAAGTGCACCTGCTTGGCTATCATTCGCCATGTAGACAGGCAGGCTGTAGCGCTTCCGCAATAATTTCGTAAATGGAATGTAGCGCCAATTTAGATTCACGGATTGCTGTAGTACACCGTTCGCCGCATCCACTAATCCAGGGGCGCCGATCCCAATTCCTAAAACCGGGTTAGTCGCTCTCTCAACCAGTATATCCACGAGATCATACACCAGCGCCAAAGCTGCATCTCCGTCACGACCCTCCAACGGCAAATCTTTGCGGTAACCTATCTGGCCACGCAGATTGACGAGGGCACCCCGAAAATCTTCCCTGGAGAGGTCAATCCCAATTAACTGGCGAGAACCGTCCACAACTCTTAGCAAAATTGGTCGCCTGCCACTTGAGGATGGCGCTAACCCAACTTCCTCTACCAGACCACTTTCAATTAATGAAGCCACAACATCCGAGACAGTGGGCGGTGTAAGGCCTGTTTCTCGCGCCAGGTCTGCTCTACTTAGCGGCCCATTCCCATAAATCGTTTTAAGTATCAATTGAGAATTTCGCACTCTGGCAGGCCTGGGGGTTGGCGTTTGCATACGAGCCTCGCTGGTGACCCGAGATCGAGTTAATTACATAATAAACTTTACTAATTATATAGTGTACTGCAATCTTACTTCTTGTCAAGTATGACCAGCGAACCGGGGTAATTAATGAAATTAGACCGATTTGCTCTCAAATTCCAGTTGTTTTTGGTGAGTGTTGACAAATTCTTGATAATGGTCTAGTATAATAAAATATTAGTTAATCTTATTAAGTTATGTCAAATCTCAACGGCGATATTACGGATAACAACGAGAACAGCCAACAATTGATCAATCATCACCCCATTTCAACTTTGCTCATGTCCTGAATTCCGAAATCATCAACAATAGGATAGATGATTCTCCTATAATAACGATAAATATTTCCTAATGCCTATTGATTACGTTGAGATAAATACTTTGTGGATTTCGGTATGCACAATTGAGGCCAAAGGAGGTGAATTTATTTAAATATCGACAAGCTATGTAAATTAGTGAACCACACAATTGATTTCCTAGAGTATAAGAACGAGAATGGAGAGAAACAAAATGACTAAGACCTTCCGAAAATCAGTTTTTCTTGTACTTGCCGCTCTACTGATTGCCATGCTGGCAGTGGCTTGTGGAGCACCCACTGCAGAAGCTCCCCCAGCTGAAGAAGAAGCAGCACCACCTGCAGAAGAAGAAGCCGCTGGACCGACTTCGCTCGATTTCGTCGTCTGGTCCTACGGTATTGAGACTATTCAAGACAACATCGCGAATTTTGAGGCCGCAAACCCTGAGTGCCAGATTAATCTCCAGGATCATTCCTGGCTCGAATACCACGACACGATGGTTGGGCGATTTGCAGCTGGCAGCCCCCCACCCTTACTTTATGGCTCCGACCACTGGCTCCAGGAATGGGCTTCAGCAGGTTGGCTGGCACCGCTCGACGAAAACTTCCCCCAGGTCCTGGATTACGATGATGAGCTGGCACCCTATGCCCGCCAGGGAATGACCTACGAAGACAACGTCTACGGTCTTTCCTACTATGCCGACACCATGGATTTTGTTTACAACGAAGAACAGATCAAAGCAGCTGGATTCGATTCAGGTCCAGAGTCGTGGCAGGATTTATGGGATATGTCAATGGCACTCAAAGACCAGGGGATTGTTGAATACCCGCTGGTCCTGGCATTCTCCCAGCAAGAAGGTGCTTCTATCGAGGCGCTGATCTCAATGGTCTATGGACGCCACGAAGGATCAGGTGCACTCTTTGACGAGAGTGATACCCCTACCTTCAATTCAGAAGGCAGCGCAGCTTATGAAGCCATTGAGTGGTTACGACAGGCCTACGAAGCTGGCATCCTTGATCCGGCGAGTCTGTCAACTGCCGAAATCGATCAGGTAAAGAGCTTGCAATCTGGCGCCCATACCTTCTCCATCGTGCCGCAGTACAACATGGCAGAGTTGAATAGACCGGAAAGCGGTGAATACGCCGGTTCCTTCATGATAGGTCTCATGCCAGGCGACAGCCATGCTACGGTTGGCTACGTGCGCTTCTACGCAATGACCCCAGAAGTCGAGGAGATGGGTGAGGATGCGAAGGCATGCGCCTGGAGTTTCCTCGAGTACTTCGGTGGCAAGACAGATGGGGAATACACGGTAGTAAAACGCTGGGCTGTTGAAAATGGCCTCGGCTTTGCCCAACTGCCGTTATTCGATGACCCCGATGTCCAGGAGGCATTTGGTTCGTGGGGCGATGTGGACACCATTGCAACCCAGGCTGAGTTAGCCCGGGCGAAAGAAGGTCTCACCCCATGGTTTGGCACCTGGGATATTTTCACTCGTGCCGAGGTACACAAAGCAATCCTTGGACAGCAAGATACCATGGATACCCTCCAAAAAATGGAGGATTATTGGAACGAACTCGCTACGCAATAAGGTTTTGCTGATATGGATGGAGGGCGACGGAGGCGTATGATGTCGCCCTCCTTCTTTCATTCTCTGTCGTTTTTTCGCGGAGGTTGGAAAGTATGACCCAACAACAGGTGGCGACCAAACCTAAGCGGAATTGGGCGAACCTCACCCAAAGATTTTATCCTTATCTTTCAATTCTCCCTGTAGCAATCGTAATTGCATTATTTGCCATTTACCCTATCATCCACGCAGTGCGGATGAGTTTTTACCAGTACATTCTTACCCGCCCGGATGCGCATCCATTTGTCGGTTTAGGGAATTTCATCAATGTCGTCACCAGTTACTACTTCAAAAGTTCAATCCAAATAACCGGCATTTACACCGTCGCTTCGGTCACCCTGGTGATCGTATATGGTCTCGGTGTGGCGCTCTTGATGAACACCAAGATAAAATTATCTGCCCCACTAAAAATTGTGATCCTCTTACCTTGGGCCTTACCTGCTGTGGTGAGTGGTTTGCTTTGGAAATGGATTCTGAATGCCGATTTCGGCATTCTTAATGGAATACTCTACTCGCTTGGCTTGATCGAGAGTTATATCCCCTTTCTAGCAACTCCAAGTCTTGCCAAAGCCAGCCTGGTGCTTGCGCATGTTTGGAAAGAAGGCCCTCTGGTAGCAATATTTTTCTTAGCAGGTTTACAGCTAATTCCAGACGAGCTGTACGAGGCAGCCAAAATTGATGGCGGCAGCGGTTGGAAGGTCTTCCGGCATGTAACCTTACCGCTCCTGCGCCCGGTATTCCTGGTCGTAATCGTATATGAAACCATGACCGCCATCCTGACTTTCGATACGATCTATGTCATGACCGGCGGTGGACCGGCTAATTCAACAGCATTAATCAGCTGGTTTGCTTATGCTGAAATATTCAAATCACTCAATCTCGGGAATGGAATCGCGCTTGCAATCATCATAGCCCTGATCACCTTGGTCCTGATCGTTCTATATTTGCGTGTGCTCAGGACCGAGGAAACATCTGTTTAGAGGCGATGGGAAAAACGGAATTATGAAGCCAAAAACAAAAGAATTGATCAGAAAAATTTTTTTGAATTTCCTTGCCTTGCTGTTGATCGTATTCATCGTCGGACCCCTTATTTGGGTTGCCGTTGCCAGCATCCAAGGCGAGAATGATCTCCTCCGCAAACCTCCCCAGGTTATTCCTCAAAACCCCACTTTTGACAATTACAATTACGTCTTCACCGGCAAGATTCCAACTGACTACGAGGTCAAGGGACAGCTGCGCAGCCGGATTTCTCAAGAAGCCCGCTTGATCCCTGAGGCTCTGAAAAACAGCTTCATTATTGCTACTGCTGTGATGGGTATCAACCTTATTTTTGGCTCGTTGGGAGCATACACTTTTTCCCGGTTATATTTCAGAGGGAAAGTTGCGACGTTCAACTTCTTCCTTGGCAGCCGGTTGATTCCAGTGATCGCAGTTGCCATCCCATATTACGTCATTATTCAAACCATGGGGCTCCTGGATACTTATTTATCGCTGATTCTGGTCTATCTTGCCCTCACCTTGCCATTTACCGTTTGGTTCCTGACCCTGTACTTCAACGGCATACCAGAGGATTTCGAGGACGCCGCGCTGATCGACGGATGCAGCCGCTTCCAGGCCCTTGTCCGGGTGGTGATCCCTATGTCACTACCTGGATTAGTGGCAGCAGCAGCCTTCGCCTTTATGACTTCCTACAATGAATTCCTCTTTGCTCGATTTTTAACCCAATCAATTGCCACGCAAACTGGTCCCGTGATCATCGCTGCTATTGCGGGTAATCCCGATGCTAGCTACACCCTGATTTCAGTGGCAATGACATTGGGTTTGATCCCACCGTTGATCTTGGCGCTGGTGCTGCACCGCTGGTTAACTGAAGGATTATCCACTTCAATCACCTTCCGCTAATCCACCAAATTATATTTAGAAATCGACAGGAGTAAGCAAATGGAAGCTAGCGAAATTGCTGATCAGGTTCTCACTTCCATCGAAGAAATCACGCTGCCTACATATCGACTGCTTGGGGAAAACCGGAACCCCGTCTTTCATTCTCAATATGGTGTTGCTCATATTTACCCATACACCCTTCAGGATGAGGTTGCTGCTCAACCAACGGAAGTGACCTACCGCGCTCTGATCCTTGAAAATCGGTACTTGCGGGTAACCGTGCTGCCCCAATTAGGTGGCCGGGTGTTCTCAGTCTATGACAAAATCTCAGCAGGCGAGGTTTTCTACAAAAATCCGGTTATCAAATTTTCACCTTTGGCGATCCGTGGTGCATTCTTCTCGGGTGGATTGGAATTCAGCTTCCCCGTGGCACATGCCCCCACCACCGCAGAATCGATCAATTGGGATTTCCAGCGCGGTGATGATGGCAGCGCCTCAATCACCATTGGTGGACTTGAACATATGGCTGGTTTGCGCTGGACGATCAAATTGTCCTTATTCCCGAATCGTTGTGCATTAGCGCAAGATGTGCAGCTGTACAACCCCACTCCCATCCCGGGTCGCTACCATTATTGGACAAACGCTTCCCTGCACTCGGATGATCAAACCGAGTTTATTTATCCCTTGCAGAGAGTGCGCTCCTATGAATTCGCGGGAACCGCTTCCTGGCCAATAGCGCGCCTGGATCCAATTCTCGCTGAGGCTGGTCTTCCGGGGATGGAAGGTGTTCCAATGTGGCCTGCTGAGCGCCTGCACGATCCGATCCATTTTCGCTGGGAAAAGAATATGTTGGCGCAGGTCTCAATTTTTGGCCGCAATGTGACCTGGGATTACTTCGGTGCCTGGCAGCACACCTCAAATACAGGCTATGCCCATTTCGCCCGCTACCAGGATGTATCTGGGATGAAACTTTGGTCATGGGGTCAATCCGATGTGGGTGTTGTCAATCAGACCGCATTAATGGATGATGGCGCTCTATATGCTGAAACGCAGTGCGGAGCGATGGAAACACAGTTGGACTTTGATTTCCTCGCGCCTGGTAAAACCAGAACGTGGCGTGAATGGTGGCTTCCGCTGCGTGAATTGGGCGGGCTGACCTGTGCCAGCGCCAAAATCGGTGCCCGTCTGCATCTCGCTCCCGGAGAAGATGATCGCAATGTGAAGCTGACCGTTGGCATCTGTCCGGTCATCACAATCCCCACAGCGAAAATTAACTTATCCATCCCAGGAAAAATAATCCTGCAGGAAAAGGCGTCCATTTCACCACACCAGCCTTGGCTGAAAGAAATCTCGGTCGAGGCAAAGCTCCTATCAGCCCATCCTTTAACCCTGATGGTAAGCGATGATCGAGGAAACGTTCTCCTTGACTATACGCACGATACTTCGCCCTACACGGATGAATTCATTGAATCCGAGAACACTTCCCCCCCGGAGACAGCAGAAGACTTCTATCAACTCGGGCTCAAGCATGAGAATTTCGATAACCGCGCCCAAGCTCTGGAGAGCTATTGGAATGCCATCCACATCTCCGAAGAACACGGACCATCACATTTCCAACTCGGATTGATGCTGCTCAGAAGCGCTGATTTCAACGCAGCCAACCATCATTTCCGCTGGGCAGCCGATTTGGGGATCAACACTGCACTTTACTACCTTGGCTTGCTGTCCTGGTATACAGGAAATACAGACGCGGCGGAGGAATCCTACAAATCCGTGCACCCAATTTCTCCCGCTGCTCTGCAAGGTTTGGTTTCAGTTGCTTTCAAGCGCAATCGCTGGACAGACGCCGTTGAACTTCTCAAACAGGCCCAAACCAGCGATGAACAGTTTACCAGTGTCAATTCTCTTTTGGCTATGGCTCTTCACCGAAGCGGAAATGAAATTGAAGCGCAGCAGGTTTTCCAACAGGTTCTCGCACAGGATCCGCTAAATTTGCTGGTCCTTAATGAGCTAGCTTCACTCGAAGCGAACAACGAGAAGGGCTACAAATCGAAACTCCAGCGACTACTCGAGGATGATCAAAAATACATTTTAGATCTGGCTTGTTTTTATCTTGACGCAGGATTGAAAAATGATGCCCTCACTATCCTCGAGAGCGCAGCTGAGCAGTGGGATTATCCTACTCTCTTCTATCTATCTGCCTACCTGCTGGGCCGTGGTGAGGCTTCGTCAGATTTGAGAGCGCGAGCCGCGCAAGCTGCACCTGATATGGTATTCCCCAGTCGCTTATGGGAGATCATCGCTCTCCAGGATGCGCTGGAAGAACACCCGCAAGATGACCGGGCAAAATATTACCTGGGCAATTTTTACTACTCCCGGCAGCGCTACGATGAGGCGATTCAATTGTGGGAAGCTGCCTTGGATGGATTAAGTTCCTTCGATGTCATCCACCGCAATCTCGGTCTGGCATACTGGCAGCAAAAAGGTGACCTGGTAAAGGCCACCCACTCCTTTGAAATGGCCTTGAAAATCAATCCTGAAAACCAGGACCTTTACCTTCATTTAGACGATTTGTACAGCCTGCAAAGTAATCACAATAAGCGCGCCGAGCTTCTCTCAGCAATGGAATTACTAAATCCAATCCGCGAGGATCTTCGCAAAAGAAAACTTGCTATCATGGTCGAACTGGATCAACATGAACAGGCGCTGAAAATCATGACCAATGAAGAATTCGTACCTTTGGAGATGGACCAGACATTCCACTTGGTTTATGTACGCGCGCTGCTCAGGACTGCACAAGCTCATCTCGATGCTGGTCGCATAGAGCATGCGATCACAGATTTCCAGAAGGCATTGGAATTCCCCCAGAACCAGGGGGTTGGCAAACCAACCACGCTAGGCAATGCGGAAATTCTTTATCGCCTGGGATGTGCCTATGAACTGAACGGTGATTACCGCCAGGCTGTGCGAGCCTGGCAGGATGCTGCCAGGAAGCACCACAAATTTGGAGATGAGCTTTTCCCCTATCTGCAGATGTCGCTCGATAAACTTGGTCGTTATAGTGAGCTCGGCTTTGTTGGCTGAGCAACTCAAAAATATTCAAGGATCAAAGGCTGTCGCGCC